>QMMV01000001.1 GCA_003647435.1 Deltaproteobacteria bacterium
ACAGCGCATGAAAAAACTGCGTACTTCAGTAAAAAAGCAGGACATCTACTGGTGGGTGAATTCCTTTCTTCAAGCCGCCATTGCCAAACGCCTGGATAACTTTCCGATCGTGGAAGACTACCTTGCCTCAAATCAAGCTAGAATAAAAAGCCCTATCCGATAAGTACAGCTGGCAGCATTCAGCGAAAAAGTAAAGGTTTCTTGCTACGATCAAAAGCCTGGGGGGATTTTCTATAGGTCTTTTTCGTGGAATTCTCGCAGAGCAGGTAGAAAGCTTAATCCGAAAATGGCAAAACGACCCCTAACGCTCAAGGTATTGTTTCATCTTTTTCAAAAAAGCCCATCTTGGGTTAATGGTGGAGACCAGATAACCTTTCCATGTCTATCATATAGAATCAGACAAATAGCTTAATCGCTATATGGAACAATCCGCTTGTAACTGCGCCACCTACAAGGCCCCAGACAATAACCGATACCACATCCAAGTTGTAATCTCTTTTGGTCATCTTCTTTTCCTTTCTTGTGCATAACAGACAGTTTATGAACGGTTCTTGTTTTCCTTTTACCTTTAGCACAAATCATTTATTCTCCTCTTTGGCCATTATCTCCATAAGATATCGGCCATAATCGTTTTTCAACATGTCAGATGCAAGGCTTTTAAGTTCCTCACTGTTAATATAGCCAAGACGATAGGCAATTTCCTCAATACATGAAATCTTGAGCCCTTGCCGCTCCTGAATGGCTTGGACGTAACTGGCTGCTTGCTGCAGGGCTTCGTGGGTTCCTGTGTCAAGCCAGGCAAAGCCTCTTCCCATAAGTTCCACCCTAAGCTCCCCCCTACGAAGATACGCCAAATTAACATCTGTAATCTCAAGCTCTCCACGGTCCGAAGGCTTGAGGTTTTCAGCAATGTTCACCACATCATTGTCATAGAAATAGAGACCAGGTACTGCAAACTTTGATTTGGGCTTCTTCGGCTTTTCTTCGATCCCGATCACTCTTCCGTGCTGGTCAAACTCCACCACGCCGTAGCGTTCGGGGTCTCGCACCGGGTATCCAAAAATCAGGCCGCCCTTCTTAAGTTGAACGGCCCTCTTTAACATCTTGGGAAGCCCATGACCGTAGAATATATTGTCCCCAAGGATAAGGCAGACTGGATCGTCTTCAATGAATGATTTGCCAATGATGAAGGCTTGAGCCAATCCTTCAGGCCGTGGCTGTTCCTCATATGAAAAGGAGAGTCCCAACTGAGAGCCGTCTCCAAGGAGTTTCTTAAAGTTATGTAAATCCTCGGGCGTAGAAATGATAAGTATTTCCCGGATCCCTGCCAACATCAGCACAGCCAGCGGATAATAGACCATGGGTTTGTCATACACAGGTAAAAGCTGTTTGCTTACCACGTAGGTGATCGGGTAAAGTCGGGTTCCTGAACCACCAGCTAATATTATTCCCTTCACCCTTTAGCTCCTTTCTATGAGGCATATATCCAATCGATAGATAGGGAAAAATGACCCACCTGCTTCCCGCACGCGAAGCGCTCCCAAAAGGCAGAACCCCGCCCTGTGGGCGGGGAGTCTCAATTGTCGTGATTTGGGCAACAACCCGTTGAAAGTATACGGAAAACGAACCCGTTAGAATGTCTCCATCGCCATGTGCAGTGCATATTTCCAGTCTGGTAAACGAATTCCAAAAGTTTCAAAAAAGCGGTCACAATTCAAAGACGAAAAGCGTGGACGCTGAGCGGGGCTTGGGAACTCGGCTGTCAGGGCGGGCTGCACATGCTGAACAACCTGCTCTTCCTGCCGAGGGTCATATTTCAAGATTTCGCGCGCCCATTCCAGCCGGCTGGTATACCCATCTCCAGCTAGATGATACATCCCACGGTACTCAGCCAACCACGGAACGACATCTTCGCCACCCATCGCCAACACCTGCGCAGTGGCCTCTGCAAGCATGCGGCACCATGTAGGATTGCTCACCTGATCAGTCACAATACGCAGCGTGGGTTGTTGGCGCGCCCATCGTAGCACTTGGGTCACGAAACTGTCCCGGCGCAGGCTATAAACCCAACTGGTGCGCAAAATCAGATAGGCCCCGCCCACCTGATCAATTACCCGTTCCCCCGCTAGCTTGGTCTGCCCATATACGTTTAAAGGGTTAGGCATATCAGTTTCGCAGTAGGGTTCGCCCTTTTTGCCGTCAAACACATAATCGGTCGAGTAGTGAACAAAGGCAGCGCTGAGGGCCTTGGCTTCCTCAGCCATGATCCCTGGCGCATCGCCATTCACCGCCAATGCCTTATCAGGCTCGTTTTCAGCCTGATCCACGGCAGTGTAAGCCGCGGCATTGACGATGATCTGCGGCTGCATCTGACGCATCACCTGTCGCACAGCCCCATCTTGAGTCAGGTCAATCTGTGAGAAACCCAGAGCAACCACGTCCCCCAAGGTGGCCAACGTCCGGCATAGTTCCCACCCTAATTGTCCGTTTTTACCCAACAGCAAGATCCGCATCGGCCTTCTCATGTATGATGAAAAGAAGGATCATCGCCCTTTATTGTGCTTCCCGGCTCGCATAGTTGATTTCCAGCCACGCCTGATAACCGGGTTGGTTACGAATGGCAGTTACCCATTCCAGGTGATTCAGGTACCATGCCACAGTTTTCAAAAGGCCGCTCTCCAAGGATTGGCGCGGCCGCCAGCCTAATTCTCGCCGAATTTTGGTGGTATCCATTGCATAGCGCCGGTCGTGCCCCGGGCGATCTTCGACAAATCGGATCAAACTGCGGTGCGGCATGTAAGCAGAGTCGGGCAAACGCTGATCCAGAATATCACACAACATCTGCACAACGGTCAGGTTGGTCGGTTGGTTGTCGCCACCCATATTGTAAGTTTCCCCTAGCGTTCCTTGACGGAGTACCATCCAGATCGCTTCGCAGTGATCTTCAACGTATAACCAATCCCGGACTTGTCCTCCATCTCCATAAACAGGTAGCGGGCGTCCCTCCAAGGCATTCAAAATCGTCAAGGGGATCAACTTCTCAGGGAATTGATAAGGCCCATAGTTGTTTGAGCAATTCGTGATCAAATACGGTAAACCATAGGTATGTCCGTAAGCCCGGACCAGGTGATCGCTGGCAGCTTTAGAGGCAGCGTAAGGGGAGTTGGGGGCATACGGAGTCCTTTCGGTCCAGGCTGGTTCATGGGGTTCCAATGAACCAAATACTTCATCCGTGGATACGTGATGAAATCGCACAGATGCCAAGGGTAAGGCTCTCTCAATCAGCCAGAATTGACGTACCACTTCCAATAAGGTAAACGTACCTACCACATTGGTCTGAACGAACTGCCCTGGCCCGAGAATAGAACGGTCAACGTGCGACTCCGCTGCAAAATGCACGACCGTATCAATCTGGTAACGGCGCAACAAATCTGCAACCAGATTTCGGTCGCAGATGTTGCCATGGATAAAAACGTGTCGCCCAGGGTCAGGTAAGTCCTTCAGATTCTCTGAACTGCCCGCATAGGTCAGAGCATCTAGATTGACGATGCGGACTTCAGGTTCGACTTTTAGCAAATAGCGGACAAAATTGGAGCCTATAAAACCGGCCCCGCCTGTAACGAGGACATTTTGCATGGCCTCCCCTTGTTCGAAGCGCTTATGTGAGGTCGTTTCTCAACAGGGTGTTGCCCAAACAAAAACTCCTTTGAGCGGTCATTAAAACGTTTTTTGCCAACAAATCTTGGCGAAGCGGAAGATCAGCGACTTCAACTGTTTGAGCCTGAAGGGCGAGTTTTGAAGTCGCCTGGAGCAAGCCTTAGGTTTGTCAAAAAACGTTTTAGACCAAGCGAGAAGGGATTTGGGCAACAGCCTGTCAGGGCTTAACCTATTCAAATACCTCGGCTTCAGACAGGCGCTTCCCCTTAGCATCCTTGAACGACAAAATTGGGGGTTTCCCATCTACCAAGGGCCAGTCTATCCCGACTTCCGGGTCATTCCACAGCAAAGTGCGTTCCCATTTTGGGGCATAGAAATCTGTCGTCTTATACAATGTCTCAGCCCATTCACTCAGCACGTAAAACCCATGGGCAAAGCCGGGCGGTGTCCACAATTGTGCCCTATTTTGAGCTGAGAGATAGACCCCCACCCATTTTCCGAAGGTAGGCGAACTTCGCCGCAGGTCCACAGCGACATCGTAAACCTCGCCCACGACCACGCGTACCAACTTGCCCTGGGTATGGCGGATCTGATAATGCATGCCGCGCAGAATGCCTTGTCGGGAGCCAGAATGGTTATCCTGGACAAAAGTCGCTGAAATGCCTGCCTCGGCAAACTTTTGCGCTTGATACGATTCCGCAAAAAAGCCGCGTTCGTCTTCAAAAATATCCATTTCAATCAAAAGGACATCAGGGATTTCAGTCGGTCTAAACTTCATCAAAAGTCACCGCGTCAAGACAATTGCAATACAAAAACGAAGAAGTCTCTTTCGGCGGTTAATAGAATAGGAAAGAGGTGGTTGTGTGTCAACCATAAAGCGGGCAATAGCATGTGCGGCTTCTACGCCCCACGCTCGGAGTTCCAATGAACGGTTTGGTCAGTCTTCTTTTACATGCTCTTCATGTAATTCCCCCTTGTGCCTGGTCCCACAGAAGGGACAGAGTATATCGATCTCTTTTTCATCTCCGATAAACTTTTCGCGCAACTTTTCCGGCCCCAAAAAACTAATATCACCACATGCACACTGGGGGCACTCGGCCTTGACCGTATATTTTTTCTTGGACATTTTTCTCCTCCTTAAAAAGTGATGGTTGAAAAACTGTCACGATTACTTGCGCGCTTCGCACTATGTTCCACACGCATTCTGACCTTTCGACCCAAGTGCCAAAGAAAAGCGATGTCCCTTGCCCAGTGAGCCGTTACCCTTCTCTAACCTGAGTCCAATCACTCCTGTTCCGTTATGGCCACTATCCTTTCCACAACCCGTGCAGGTTGCAGTACTCCCGGGCTGTGACTTGTTCTGCATTGATATTAAAGGTCGTTTCTGGCGTATCTCCAGGCTTCAAAAACTGGAGGTAGACCTTTCCATCATCGATAACTTCGATCCATTCAATATAGTGTTTTTCCTCCATTGGATGGGGAACGCTTCCCACCGACACTTTAACACCATCAGCCGTCTTTTCAACCACAGGTACATGCTTCTCCTTGGAGGCATCGACAGTACCTTCCACAAGAAGTTTCATCGGCTGGTTGCAGCAAACAAGCTCACCCTTGCCCTCATGAAGCACTTCAACCATGTTTCCACAAACTTCACACTTGTAGACCTGTAGCCTCTCCGTCATCTTTGCACCTCCTTATTAAGACTTTGTTCGGCATTTGGATAAAATGCATTCGACCAATTCTAAAATTTCCTCTCTGCTCGATGAGTCCTTTGAGATAAAATAATTGGCACCGTATTGCTGTGCGGCCTGTCGATATTCCGGCAAGTCATAACTCGTCAGGATGATAATGATAACGCTGGAATCATTTGCTCTTATTTTCTCTGTTAGCTTGAGGCCGCTTTCCCCGGGTAACTTGATGTCCATAAAGATGAGGTCAGGCCGGAAGGTATTGACCTTTTGTAAGGCCTCCTTTGCATCCGCTGCCTCCTCAATCACCATCAAGGGAAATCCTGTACACAAGATCCCTTTAAAGGATTGCCGAAAAGTGGCGTTGTCCTCGACAATTAATGTCCTAACATCCTGATTCACCCTACTCCTCATGTTTGTACGGGTATAAATGCGATGGACCTGAATCTGTCATTTTGATCCTTTACCGAAGGATATCGACATGGTAAATAGGGTATATACTGTATTTAGGATGGTATTGGACTGTATTTGTAATGACGATGAGATGAGGGTGGGCAACAGCCCGGGGAAAAGCTATCATATGTCAAGCCTCCCATGGGTTGAACTGCAAAAGCGAGCGCTAACCCCGCAGCTTGCTGCAGGGAGCTTCAATGCTTTTTGAATACGGCTTATTCGTTTGACCGTATGATGCAAAAAAAAACAGCGAATCGTCATCGCCGAAGACTACACAATACTTAGAGAAGGATTGCGGGTTCTGGTATGTTCGAATCCAAACCTTGACGTTGTAGGGGAAGCAGAAGACGGCTTTGATGCCATCCGGTGCACTGAGAAACTGGCGCCTGACCTTGTCTTGATGGACCTTTCTATGCCAAGGATGAGTGGATTGGATGCGATCACAGAGATCAAGAAGCAATGTCCGGGAACAAAGATTTTGGCCCTGACGGTTCACAACACCGAGGAATACATCCTTGCAGCCCTTGAGGCTGGCGCCGATGGATATGTCTTAAAGGATGCCAGCCATGCCGAACTCATGATGGCCATAGAAAGCGTCTTAAGCGGTAAGGCTTATCTAAGTCCTGGGGCATCAGCAAAGGTCATAGAGGGGTACCTGGAAGGAAGAAGGGCCGGGATGAAGTCCCGTTCGTCGTGGGAGACCCTTACCCAACGGGAGCGACAGGTCCTCAAGCTCATTGCCGAGGGCTATAAGAACAAAGAGATCGCCGATTACCTTTGTATCAGTGTCAAGACTGTAGAGAAACACCGGGCCAATCTCATGAAAAAACTGGACCTTCATAATATCTCGGCCTTGACGAGCTTTGCCGCTGAAAAAGGGCTGATTGGCAAGTAGGCCTTATTGTTTGTGGCCATCATCTTTTCCAGGACATCCCTGAAGATCTCTCCTATGAATCTGTATCAGTTCCTTTCTCTCACGAGTCTCACCAGCTCCTCCTCAATGTTCATGAGGGCCTTTTGTACTCTAGACATCAATTTTGGGGTGCAAAACTTGAGGTCTCATTTTTTGGGACAATTCCTATTTTTTAACACAATTCCTATTTTTTAGGACAAGTTCCTGCCGCTCGCTCGGTTGCCAACTCTGCCAAAGCCTTGGTTTTTGGCAAAGATTTAGGGGGATTGCATCAAGGTTTTTCCCGGACACAATGGGAAAACGATTCTGGCATGCCTCATGTATCTATATGTTTACGTCCGTGTTTGTTGCCCCATAAACGCTAAGCGAAAAATGGGAGGTCTTGGCATGAGGAAACGCAACTGGATCCTTTTTGGAATCGCACTATTCTTGGGAATATTTATTGTGACGGTTAACGCTCAGGCCGGGAGCCCCGAGACTGAGCGGTTGCTGAAGATTCTCCAAAAACGGGGCATTATCACCCAAGCGGAGGCTATCGCCCTGCTGCAAGAGGTGGAAGCTGGTACGCCTCAGGGTTGTAGCTTTCTACGGCGGTATCCTGGTCCTTCCTCCCGAAACGCAAAAAGGCCCATGGTACAGATCAACACACCAAGAGCTAAACTGAAAGGGACGTGATGTAGAAACTGGCTGGCGAGAGAAAGAAGGCGTGAAAGAGAAGGGAATTAATCGTAATTTCCCGAAAACAGGGGAACGGCGAGTCCTAAAAATCAGAGTCGCTTTTTTGCAAAGGCTCGACCAGATGGACTCTTCAAATATGTCTCAAAGTCCAACGCCTGTTTTCGATCAGTGAAAGCAATGGCTGTTTTTATGCGCCACGGCTTGTATTTTAAAGTATGTGGAACTTGGCCGGAGTTGTGCGATTTCAGGCGTGAATCAAGGTCTTTAGTGAAACCCGTGTAATAATGTTTCGGATCAGACTCGGACTGTAAAATGTAAACATAATAAAATTTCATTGAGTCCTATTCTTGTAAGGCGTGCCGAGCCGTAGCTTCGAAACAGGAAAAGTATATATTTTATTTGCCCGACTTCGCCCTTCGGGCTACGTCGCGGCAGCCTTCTCTTCTCAACAAGTTTCGAAGCGAAGGCTGGTGGAGGGCTCGCCGCCTTCCGGAAATCCAGTCTCCCCAGCGCCGACACATCAAAAACCCTTTATTTACAATTCCTTGAGAGCTTCCAAGTGCCGTTCTCCGCGTCCCGCTGCGGGAAATGTTTTTCTCCACATTTTCCTTAAAACAGAGAATGGACCTGTCTGCGTGTAACGCACAGGCAGGCGTGGGTTCGACCTGTCCCGCCATAGTTCCGCCGCTGCAGGACGACGGCGGATTCCCGCTGCCATATCAAACGCGGTGATATCGTAACCCGAGCATGACATATGGACGATAAAGTAGTAATTATTATAACCCTATCTTGCCTTTTCGTCAAAACATTTTGGATTTGACTTGACATATGACCGATATAGAGCTAATTTTATTACTACCATGTTGGAAATGCGTCAAATGGGTCAGCCAATGAAACTGAATGAATTTCTGTCGCAGCACGCCGTGTTCACGGTGGACGAACTGGACCGCTTCCTGTCTGCCAGAGGGTCCGGCAAGCCGAACACCCGCAAGTCGCTCCTGACCTACTACCGCAAACAGGGACGGATAATACCTGTGCGTCGCGGGCTATATGCGACAGTTCCATTGGGTGGCGATCCGGCATCAAGCCCGGTTGATCCCTATCTTGTGGCGGCTAAGATGACCACGGACGCGGTTCTCGCATACCATACGGCCCTGGAATTTCACGGAAAAGCCTACTCGGTCTATACAAGGCTTTGCTACGTATCCATGAGCAAATCCCTGCCGCTTACGTTTCAGGCTCACGAATTTGTGCGTGCTCCCGTACCTCATCCCCTCAGGGCGAAGGGTAAGGAGATGTTTGGAGTCACCAGCCACAAACGGTCCGGGGTGGAGCTTAGGGTAACCAATCTTGAAAGAACCTTCGTCGACGTGCTGGACCGGCCGGACCTGACCGGAAGTTGGGAAGAAATATGGCGGTCCCTGGAATCGGTGGAGTTCTTCGACCTCGATCAGGTCATCGAGTACGTTCTCCTATTGGAGAATGCGACCACCGCCGGAAAGGTGGGTTTCTTTCTGGAACAGCACAAGGAAACCTTGATGGTTGAAGATGCACACTTGAATCCATTGCGAAAGATGCGCCCCCGGCAGCCTCACTATTTTATCCGCGGTAAGCGCAAGGGCTGCCAGTGGGTCAAGGACTGGAACCTGCTGATCCCGGTAGAAATCATGAACAAGTCCTGGGGAGAGGTGCTGTGAAGTTCTCGTCGTCGGAAATAATGCCTGTAGCCGAATCCACCGGCTTCAGGGTGGAGATGGTTGAGAAGGTGCTCCACCTGCTGAATCTGCTGGATGCCCTGAACTCGCACCCATTTCTCAAGGGGAAATGGGTCTTGAAGGGCGGCACCGCCTTAAAGTTGTAGGCATACACCGACTCTTAGCCCAATTCCTTTTCCAGGTACTCGGCCGTGGTCTGCTGGACAAGGGTGTGTTCGGTGTATGGCATCATTCCCCCTCCCACAATCGTGAAATGGGCACAGCGTAGAGCCTGTCGCCGAACCCCACCACCGCATCACCGTCGTAGAGCACCACTCCTGCGGCAAATGCCTTTGCTGTTGCTGCCTGGAGCTTGCGAAGGCCCTTGAAGTCGGCGATGGTAACCGTGGAAGCGGCCTTTACTTCCACCCCGGCCACAAAGCCTTCGGATTCAAGCACCATATCCACCTCCACCTGATCCTTGTCACGAAAATGGCTGAACCAGACGACGCTTTCCTGCCAGCCGGCGTGCCGACGCAACTCCTGATAGACAAAGGTTTCAAGGATCCGCCCGAAAAGGGCGCGATCGGCCCACATGGAATCCTCATCCAACCCTAAAAGAGCGCAGGCCAGGCCGGTATCGCCCAGGTGCAGCTTGGGGGTCTTGACCAGCCTTTTCATCCGGTTGCTGTGCCACGGCGGCAATTCGTCCACCAGGAAAATCCGTGATAACAACGTGAGGTATTCGCGAATCGTCTGACGGCTGATCTGAAACGGACCCGCCAGTTCGGAAACATTTACCAGGCACGCGGACTGCCCCGCGGCCATGGCCAGCAGGCGGGGCAAGGCGTCCAGGGCGCTGATCCGGGCAAGATCCCGGATATCGCGCTGCACCAGAGTGTCGGCATAATCCCGGTACCAGGCGCTGCGGCGGCGCGGGGTGGCGCGCACCAGCGCCGCCGGAAAACCGCCGCCGGCCACCCGCTGCGCCAGCGCTTTGCCCAAGCGCCGTCCGGTCTTGCCCGCTTTGAAGTCCGCCGCGAACAAGCGACCCAAAAAATCTGCCGCCTTTCCCTCAATCTCCGCCTGGGCCAGGGGGTGCAGCCGCAGGATCTCCATCCGCCCGGCCAGCGAATCGGCAAGCCTCGGCACCAGCAGCACATTGGCCGATCCAGTGAGAATAAAGCTGCCGGGCTTGCGGCGGCTGTCCACTGCCGTCTTGAGCGAGGTGAACAGCTCCGGCACTCGCTGCACCTCGTCCAGCACCGCCTGCTCCGGCAGGTCGGCCACATAGCCCACCGGGTCGGCCTGGGCCGCGGCCCGCTGCACATCGTCGTCAAAGGTGAAATAGGCAAACCCCGCATCATCTCCCACCAGCCGGGCCAGCGTGGTCTTGCCGCACTGCCGTGGGCCATGGATCAGCACCACCGGGGAATCCGTCAGGGCTTCCTCGATTCGCGGACGCAGAAAACGGGGATAGAATGCTGTTTTATCCATACCGGCTATCTGTAACACAAATATCGTCCAATTGCAAGTTTATTATCGTCCAATTGTCGAAAATACAGCGTCCAATTGTCGATATCCTTGAAGATATCATACCGCGATCTCTCCGTTCATGAGGCGGGGGGGGGAGGAGGTCGCGGGCTTTGGTGAGTGAGGCATTTTGCCGCTTCAACAATTCCATCTGTTGATGCAGCAGCGACACCGTATCCTCGAACAATCGCAGAATCTTCTGATCCGCGACCAGCAACAAACGGCTGTGGGCAAAATCGCGATTCAATCCGGGAACCGCAACATCCGTGCTGATAAAGTTCATTTGCTGCAGGGCGTAGTAGAAAATTAAGAGCCTGTCCCTTTTTTACTCAAATCCTGCGACGGGCTTTTGGTTCGAAAATTCGGGTGCTTTTTCGCACCACAGGCCGTGTTTCCAAACTTGCGAAAACGGCCGGCTGGCTCAATCCATTGATATAAAAGGGATTGCCCAACCGGACGAGCTTCGGACTTCATCCTTCGATGCCAGAGGATCTTGGGGCAAACAGAGAATGGACCTGCCTGCGTGCGGTACGCACAGGCAGGCGTGGGTTCGACCTGTCCCGCCGAAGCCTGTCAGGGCGAAGGAGGATTCCCTCCGCCATATCAAACGCGGTGTTGTAATAATCCAAGTCTCCAGTTCCACGACTACAACCCTAATCTAATTGCCACGTCCTCATAGTCGGGGGCCTCAGCGTAGAGTTTCTCGAGTTCGCTGCGTGACCGCCGGTGCTGGCCGAGGTCCTCATAGACCAGGGCCCGTTCATACCTGAGCGCCTTAAGAAGTTCCTCGGAACGGCCTTTCTTGCGGCGCAGAGCGGCTGTTAATGTGTCCCGGGCCGCAGTTGCCAGACCGAGGTGCCGAAGGGCTTTAGCTTTGTAAAGCATCAAAGCTGCATGGATAGGCGTCTCGTTCTCAATGCCCTCAACCAACCGTACAACCTTCTGGCAGACCTTCTTGTCGCCCGGATGAGCGTCCAGCAACAGCTCCGCAAGAGACAACTTCACCACCACGTCGTCGGGCTCGAGCCGGCGTAGTCTTTCCAGGCAGGCAATCGCGTCCTGCCACCGCTCCAGACGCTGGTAGACCTCCACGAGGCCCAGCAGCACGCCCCGAAGATCCGGGCCCACATGTGCGGAAACCTCGCCCGTGATAGGCAGACTCATGACAGCGGAGATGCCGTACTTGGAGAAGTAACGGCCCAGACGGTTGTGCTTCTCGGCAGCCATGGCCAGATAGTCTGCTGCTTCCGTCAGCTGTTCCTTCTTAAGTGTCAGGAAGCCGGCAAGGTAAGCGCCGTCGGCCAGGTGAGCCGCCTGTTCAAGGTGCTGAAGCGCTTTGTCCTCATTCCCCAGCACCAATTCCCGGCACCCATCCACCAGGGACTCCTCGTCGTCCGGCGTGACGAGCCGCTTGAAGAATCCCAGGGTCAGACGGTCTTCTGCGCGGACTGAAGGGAGCGCCGGTGCGACGGAAGACATGTTTTTCCTGCCACCTGACCTCCCGCTTGGAAGGGTTGTGGTGTAAAATAGCCCCGTTCCCGGAATACCCACCGTCGCACGTTTGCCTCGGGAACCAACGGTGAACTTCGCACCTCGTGGTCCGAACGAGAGCGATCCACCCGACTTGCTCAGATTCAGGGTTACTCCTGGTGCAATCCTAATTCTTCGCCAAAAGCGGAAGCTCATTTGTCAGTTTCCAATGCAACAGTGTTGCCCATCGGCTCCGTCATTCAGAAAATCAATCACGAATCATACGATACATCTTCAGCGTGGACGCTTGGCCGCAACAACGCAACCCGAGCAGGTTTTTTCCGCGCCTCAGAAAAATACAGAGCTTTGAACCGTTCCATCTGCTTTATTCTGTCGATCAGCATTCGCTCTTGGTCCGAGCTCGCGACATTGCGCACCAACGCCTTCGCGTCAGCTTCGGTCAACCGCAACACGAGGTAGTTTGCGATTGCCGAGAACAGCGAGACGTTGAAGTCCCTTGCTTCCTGCGAAGCGAGTACGAGCGATATGCCATATTTCCGACATTCCTTGGCCATCGTTGGAATCAGTGTGAGCTTGGCAGCTCGGTGAGCCTCGTCGAAGATAACGGCATGTGTAATGTGGTCCTGGATGCCTCGGCGGAACATGTCCTTGTAAAGCCCGTAAAAGATCAGCGAAGCAAAAGCTTTTTGCAGGTTGTCGTTCTGCGTTTTGTGAATACGGATTACCACGGGCTCGTCGCTTTCCCAGAGACTTTCCTGCGAGTCAGTGAGAGCAAAGAAGCCATAGTCGGCCAATTCCTCCAAACGCGCTAGCAGACTCTTCAGCCCGCGGTCTGATTTCGGGGTATCCCGCAGGATTGCCACAAAGCGTCCAAACTCCGGTTCTTCCAACTCGTTCTGGTCAGCGTTCGGATCGTCCCATCCTTTCTCAACGAAGCTCTCCTTAACAGCCCTACGGATACGTTCCCCCTGAATGTCTCCGAGCTCTGGGAAAATCGCGACGAAAATATCACGTAGGGCCCCCGCCACATCAAGGTACGCCACCTGTGAACTTCTGTCCATGACCTGCAATGGATTAAAGCCCAGTCCGCGAAAATCAATGAATCGAATCGGACCCACAAGACGTTGTAGCTCATCATCGATGTCTTGATGATATGAAAACACGATGGGCCGTATGCCGGCGTCAAGCATCTGTGTGCACAAGTTCAACAGGCAAGTGGTCTTGCCCATTCCGGGTAGTCCTGCGATCAGAAGGTGTGGGTTCCCCTTTACCGTTAGCGGCCAGTCCACTTTCCCGCCTGTTAGCAGATCCGTTCCTAAGCGAATGCGAGGTTCGATGGCACCTTCAGTGCCTTTGCTGGAAGGCACAGGCTCCTGATGAGTCCCGCCGCTTGGAACGCTCGGTTGTGCTTCTATAAAGTCGGGAACGCTGGGTGCCTCTGGGGCCTTGGCCTCTTCCGGCGCGGATGGAGCAACCGATGGTCGCGTCTGAACAAGGTTGTCTCGGGTGACTGAGTCGCGACGGAATTCCGAATCGGGCAGAAGCGCTGGACCAAACAGGAATATCCGTGTATCCCATTCTGCAGGAGATATCTCCAATGGATGAGCGCCCATATACTCAGGGCAAAACACCCATCCACGGTCACTTCGTGGTATTCCTGCGAAGGCACACGTCCCGCCCTTTTCGACCATGCGGTCAATCTCGGAAGAAATTTCCTTATACCGTTCAGGTGGCAAGTAATGCCGATGTGCTTTGTCGGCGTAAAATCGGAGTACACGGGCGAGTTTGGCCCGCCGGATTGCCCTGAACGGTGAACATACGTCTTCGTGGGAATACCAGTTTCCCCAACGTTCGCGAAGGGATTCGATTTGCTGGCGAATACCCTCGAGTACTTCCGGGCCTCGAGCGGCGCGCAGGTGTCGACGATACTTCACTTCCACGAATCGGAACACAAGCCCTTTACGCGACACCGCGGTCACATAGATCAGATCCGGCCGCGCCCCTTTGGCCTCATTGTCGCTATCGTCTGCCGAAACTGGCGGAAGCAGATCCCGGACATCGTCAACAGGAATAAAGAAGCCTTCGTCGAGGGACAACCAGCAATCGGCACTGCGGCGAGCGTGGCGGCAATTCGCATGCGAGAGCGCTAGCGCAATGAGCTCGGAAGTCGGCGCTTTATGGCCCGTGAGACGTATAGCCAAACGACCGCTGAGTGCCTTGAGATGTTCCATGAGAAACTCAGCATTGCGGCGACTGTGGCTAAGTGCCATCTGATCGAGTGCGCCGTCCAAAAGGTTTCTAACCTCTTCAAGATTGCTGGTTGATGTAATCAACTGAAGGCAACCCAGGTCTTCGCGTTCGGGCACGCAGTCAATTACGTAAGCATCGTATATCTCTTTATTGTCACGAGGCGAATCGAAATACTCGATGCCTGCGTTGCGATCCAATGTAATGACCCAGTCGCACAGCCGGTGAAGTTCACGAAGGCTCTGCGCTTTGTCAGGCGGAATATCCGTCCGTAGGACGGGCACCTCACTCACCGTGCCGATGCTTCGGGCAACACAACGTTGCACGACGTGCTGTAGGCGTAGGAGGCGCTCCGTGTGTGTTCGGTCTGAAGGGTGTTTTTCACCATCCGTGGAGTTCAGGAGTATGCTGCGCCATCTTGGAGACGGGGCACTGGAGTACTTGCGTTCGAAGAACGATAACAGCCCGAAGGCATAGTACGGTCTAGGCTTTGAGCTGTCCGCATTCGGTTCTCCTACGACACGCGACTCAAACGTATCGAATGCCACAGCAAGATGGGCGGCCGTATTTGGGTTCTGCTTGTTTTTGCGTGCCCAGCGAAGCCGTGGGAGATTTACTCCGCTTGGCAGGCTTAGGGACTCCAGCATCCAGTGATCCTCAGGAGCCAATGCTCCCGCACCGCTACGTCGCTTCTCACGCACTTCTCCGATGAAGCGTCCGGCCACACCCCGCTGCTGTTCAGATGGATACAGCCCCAGCACGAAGGCTGGCGACTGCTCCTGCGTTGTGTCTTCAAGGTCATCCTCTTCCCCCCTTCGATGATAGTGCTCATAAACACATCCGAGAGAGCGCGCCACCGTGAGTCCATCACCGGGTCTCAGGGCGTGTATGTGCAGTAACCGGGATGTATTATGGCATTCGATGTACTTGACAATCTCGTTGCCAAGAACCTGCGCGCTCTGTCTTCCCACCGTGGGAACCGTTTCGGCCGCCTGGCTGTCCCCCAAAGCCCTGGCCAGGATCGCCACGGCAGCCTTTGGTTCTTTATCGGTGTCCGGGAGCATACCCACAGCATGGAAGCCCAATGTATCCGCAAAGACAAAGCAACTACCATCCTCTAAGCCAGGCAGAAACGCTGGGAACATCGCCCCATCCAAAGCTGACAGCTCCTCGCGCACATCCTTGGGGGGCATGTCCTGTTCAAAAGCGGCATAAAGCGCTAAATTGTCATATGCCACGTGCCATGCTACTCGAACCGGATGGCTTGGAAGCACAATCAGGCCAATTGTGCGGCCAGAAAGGGACTGCACTTCAACCGTATTAGCCAAAGCGAGTGACGGGTCACCTTTCTCCAACACGGCGGCCCAGGCAAGCAAATACTCTTTCACGACGGGATCAAATACCTTGGCATTCTGGTCATATATCTGGCCGACGCCACCGCCGCAGACCGCAAACCGCTCAGCCATTCGACGACTTGCGTTTACCGTTCGTTCCCAGAGCGGTGTCCAGGATGTTCCTGACGAGGATTCGGCGGGAACTAGAGGAATGAATTCCGCTGCTCCTGCTCGCGAGCCAGAGGCACGCACTTTGACCCGCCAACGCCCGATTTCACCGCGGTGGTGAGTCCATTGTCCCTCCACCTCAGCAATCAGAGGCGGTCGATACACGCGGAAGCTCTTACCCCGCTGGGGGGTGCGCATCAATACGAATCCCTTAGAATCGACGGGTAGGCTGGCCGTGGTTGAAGCAAGAGTTGAGCCCATTTCTCGGTCGTCCAGTTCGATCAGCCCTTCGCTAAACGTGCGCACTTTCTTGCCAACGCCCCCTCGTTCCCGTTCAGGTGGTTGACCGAAGCGAATCAGAAACTCCTCAGACTCCTGAGCCTCGACTGCATCGTTGCCAATCACTGAAACAACCACTTTAGCCGAAATGAGCGCGTCCTCGCTGAGCTCAGAAAAATCGTCATTGGTAAAGCGACACTTCTCTTCCTTCTTGGCCGAATGGGACACCTCCCGGAAGGCCAATTCCTCTTCCATATCCGTTACGATCGCGACACGATATTGAACGGCGTCTTTCTCTAAGTTGTCCGGCCGTGCTTTCCACCGAACTTCAAGCTTCGAATAATGCCCGGTCTGTTCCGCGTCGGGCTCCAGGACCAGCACGGGCGGTGCGTCGGCGTCACCTTCTTCAATTAGCCCGGACCATTTTGCGACCTTCCCTGTCCTCGTTCTCCACGAAGACAGTTCGATGGCCTGAATCTCTTGAACGGCACCTTCGATTCGCAAGGCGTTCACCCACAAATGCCTCTTGTCTGCCAGTTCAGTCAAAGCCGGTACAAGCGGCTTGGTGGCGGCCGATCGCAGAAAACGCTCCAGATTCCTGATCTGCTCTTCGGAGGGGTTCAAGAGCTTCAAGGTTTCAATTCTCTGCGCGGGAGACCCCCCGGAGGCCGCCGTTCCCAAAAGATGGTCGATGAACATCCTCGATAGATTCAAATCGTCTTCAGTGTGTGAATCCTCGGTCCACTGGACCGGCCAAAGACCGAGCAAATACAGGTATTCCCCCGGCTGTCTCGCGTCAGCGGCCACGCGAATCAGGAAATCGAACTCAGTCCAAGACGAAACACTAAAGCGACGACCGTATCCACGTGCTTTCTTGATTGCCTGCTCGGCATACAGTCGCGTCTCACGAGACAGACGACGCGTTACCTCCCTTCGTGCCAAACGCAATGCTTCCCGAAACAGAGTCGACTCGTCTACCTCGCGTGCCGCACTATAAATACCGTCCATGCCCGCGCCAGCCAAAGAGGTGTCAACAAGCAAAAGTACTGCCTCTTGCTTGGCCTCACGGATTTCGACGGCCTGGTCGGCTGTAATGGTTCGCGCTGTGGAGTCGGCGGCATCGGCCACGCGCCAAACCTGCCAGCCTGAAGGGGCAAAGCCGGCATCTGCCGCAAGAGCCTCTACGGCATCGGGTGTCAAGCAACGCACAAACGCCATCGTCCCAGGTTCGGCCTCGCCAAGCACTGTTTCGAAAGCCTGTTTAAGGATCGTCGCATGTAGTTCAGACCACTGCATTGTCGTCCTCCGTCGCCGGTTCGAAACGAGGGCGCAAGCACTTCATGGCCTCTGCGTCGTTAACGCCAACAAGCAGCCCAAGGTCTCGCAAGCGCCGTTCAAGAACAGCTCGGTTCAATCGCAGCAGTTCGTTTGAAATCGCCATTCCCACCGGAGCCGTATCGACACAGAAACCATAGCGATCATGGAGTATCTCCAAAAAACTTTTGAGTGCCAGCGGCCGAGATCTAAGCCTTTTGCCTTTTTGCAGCACGTGTCGGTGAACCAAATAGTCTAAAACCGAATCCGTAAAAACAAGTGAACGGATTTCGCGCGTCCTTCTCGTTCCGGCGCTCACGACTGCCCGTGTGACGCGTCTCTTGACGGCCAGTCCATTCGGACGTCCAATCAGTAATGCCGAGTCGATCATTGTGATCAGTCTCGATTGCGTATTCTTGCGTCCCTGTAGTGCCGTCAAAGCCTCTGCAAGACGCCAGACCGGATTCGGCTGAACGTTTTCATCTCGCAGTAGTTGTGCGTGCTCGGGGTAATCCTCTTCCAATCTTTCGGCCAGTTCAGCGGCTTTACGATCCAAATCATAGAGAATCGGTTCGGCTTCCTCGCGACGTTTGTGGAGCAAATCACCCAGCAGGTTCAACCACTCGGTCGCATACGGCCGGGTCTGAACAGGGAGTTTTTTGACCTTGGGGTCGTAGTGTGCCCAGCGATCGAGCAGGCGAAGGGCCATCAGGACAACCGGGAAGCGTTCGATACGACGCATGAAATCATCCATCGACTGCTCGGCAAGCTTTCTGAGGTCCCGATCCACACCATTGGAACAATCCACGAAGAGGGAGGCTTGGCTCTGGTTGCGTCTGTTTCGTATCTCGCCAGTATCTGCCCATTCGAATAGAAGTTCGATCACGCTAGTCAGAATCGTCGTCAACCCGACCGCCATGCACGATTCCAATAGTTCCACGAAACTGTGGCGGGGAATTAGTGTTGAGTAGGCGCGGACGAAATTCCGGATATCCTCGGAGAAATACCTGGCCGCTCGCTCGGCAATCGGCCGTTGATTCGAAATCTTGTCCCCCTCTTTGCCCCGCAATTTGTCCGGAGCCGCCCCCAGCTGTTGCGCCAGGCGAATCATGAGCAACTGGTCCAGGCCGACGGGCGTCTTTTCGGCAAAGTGATCGGACGTACGGCTACTTATCTCGCCCCGTCGCGTGATACCCTGATGGAAGGCACGCAGAAGAACATTTGCTTCGAAATCCCGGCCGACTGCGAACCACGTGCGATCCCCTTCGCGATTTTGCTGTACGTACTCGCCATTCTGGTTGGCTAACATTGCGACGATCATTTCTGGTACATAGCGCAGGTTTGTGACGGCGTCGGGAAGATCTACCCAACTGGCCATATAATGGGCCGGGGCGACGCGCTGGACTTGCTCCGTTCTGCCAAGGGAGCGTTTGGCATTTTCGAGGCAGAAGCAGAGCAAGAGGTCACCGAGAATGGCTCGTTCGGTTTCACCGTCAAAGCCCTCGAACGCCTCCGCTTCGGCCAGTTTACCTGCTACACGTTCGATCGTTGCCGCCCGCCGGCGTTCTCGGGGCGTTCCTGCGGTTCCGCCAAATACATCCAGGAACCGCCCTTTGCCCCGCCGTTGGGCGAAACGAAACATGTAGAATACAGCCGGCAACACAGCGGAGAGGTCAAAATCCTGGACCGACACAGGTAATGCCCTTTCGTAATTGCCTGTCCATATTTCACGCGTCATGCCACGCCCAAACACATCATCGACGATAGCGCGGGCGGTGGTGGCTCTCTGGGCGGGCTTCATGGCTGACCTCCTAATGGAAGCGGCTTGAGGACAATCTGCTGCCGAGGACCTTCGGACCGCTCATCGATTTCGGCAAAGACCCTATAAATAGTCTCGTCTTGCATGGGATTCCATACGAGCAATTCGCGCTCGTCCTCACGAACAAGCCGCTGGACGAAAATCGAAAGGTTGGCGAACGTATCATCTGTCGATACGTCTCCTAACTGGTATCCGTCACTTAGCTCCAGAAGGAGGTGGAACAACTCAGCTCCCAATCGCAGGCGTTCTTCTCTACCGTCACGATAGCGATAGATCAGAAATGCGTGTCGGTGTAGTCGATCAATACCCTCCACTGCGGGTGGCAGGTCGGGTTCGATCCGAAAGGCGTCGAGCGGTTTTTCAACCCAGAATGCTGTCTCAGTGGGTGTTCGAGGCGTGATACGCAAAGGAACGACCCCTTCCCGATCCAGTGCCTGTGGGGGAAGGTCTTCAAGGCGCGAGATACCGGCGCAGAGACGATCACGCAAAGTCCGCAATTCGTCGGCCTCCTGTACAAGGGCCAGATTGCGGAAAAGCTGAAGATCCCTCCCGCGGGCAAGATCTAGCACACGAGGGTCGCCGACAATCTGTTCAATGTGCTCCTTGGTCCATTCAAAGTAGGCTCGGCGGCGCGCTGATTCCAGCGAAAGTCGCTCGTATCGCGGCGCTGTCTTCGTACTCTCTGCAAATGGTCTGCTTAATAGATAGCGGTCGATTTGCGGATGGGCCTCAAGAGCAGGATCGAATCGTGCCAGCTCTCGGAGGGCTTCTCCTTGGCGTCCAGGGGAGTATGACACAAACGCCCGATCCCAATATGGCAGCGGGGTAACATCAGAGCCATCATGGTAATCATCGCAGAAATGGACACCGAATAGAATATAGACCAACGCAGCCCGCAGTTCGCGAATCGTAATGTGCGTTTCCCCACGCAAGTGCACAGCCTGCAACGCTTCGAATAACCGACGACGGGCACGCTGACGGGTACTCGGATCAACGGGCTCCGGCACGCCCTCCGGCCCGAAAACACGGGTAGCCCGAAATACTTCACATCGCTCCTTCGCGGAACATGACTGACATGGCCTCCAAATCGCCGACGTTTTGTCACCTCCATAGAGTTGATCCAGCAGCCGCTCGAGGAAGTCAGTCTGGATGACTTTCCGGTCAGACGTAACACCTCCTACCAGCGATCTTCCGTTGAGATCAATGAACCGGATGTGAGATTCCCGCTTGGTCTCTTCGGCTTGAAGAAGCTCATATAGTTCTTCAGTGAGTGCAGTTGTATTCCCGCCATTGTGCAGCTCTATTCCTTCGATCCATTCCAGCAGCCGGCCGTCATTGATGGCCAACAGATGCACGATGTCCTCGGTGGGAAGACCTTCCTGGAAGGGGGCGAGGAATTTGTCGAGGATCTCGTCAGCCGAACGTCCACGCCAGGCCGCTGAGCCATCCAGATTCATGCGGACAATCAAGCCGTCATCCATCCTGCCCTCGAGAAGGCGCTCCGACGACGGGTGCTCGCCAAACCCGAGTCGTGTTGCGAGGTGTTGAAGCAGTGCTGTCTTGCCATCACCAGCGTTCCCGCACAGGATCACCAACCGAACGCGCCGTTCTCGAATGTCATGTTCCAATGTCTCTTCAAGCCGGGTCTCAACATAAGTCTGCGCAGCAAACGGCGTGTCTAAACCTCGCGTCTCGCGGTTACCCCACCGGGAACCTGGGTAGGATTGAAGCAGTGAGCGCAGCCATTCTATCTTGTGCTCTCGCAGATCCTGTAATCTGGAAGGTTCCGTTTCCGTTGGTTTCTGCGGCAATTCCTCTTCCGGCTGCTCCTCCGCTGGCTGCGGCGTCGTTAGAGCGGCCAATGCTTCGGTTGCAGAAGAAAAACGCTGACTCGGTTCTGGGTAGGTTGCCTTGTCTATAAAAGCAGCAAGGATCGGATATTCATTACGATTGATGCCTTCCCAGTTTACACCTCTTTCTTTGGCCAGCTCTCCGCCGTACCGGAAGGGCTCTCTGTCGAAGACGACGTGGAAGAAACTAGCTGCCAAAGCATAAATGTCATCCGAAGCGGAAGCTAGTCGACCCTCACCATAGGAAGGTGAGCAATATAGAACCGTGCCTGGGCCACGGATGGGCTCGCCAATCTTGTTAACGAAATCATAATCGGTCAGGACAAGGTCGCTTCCGGAAACGATCATATTGCGCGGGCTGACGTCCCCATGTACGAGGCCATTGCGATGAAGCACGTCCAGCGCTTCACACATGAGGTGCAACCACCGAGCGGCCAAGCCTTCACTCGACGTTTCCTGTTGGTCTTCGGCTAACAATGGAAACACGCCGCTGAATTCACCCAGTGGGGTGCCATCGAGCCATGTCATGAGGGCGACAAACTCATTTACTCGCCATTCTCGCGCTACCTCGTAGATTGCCGAAAGGCCTGCGTGGCGACCAAGATGGGAGCGAGCCAAGCCATACGACTTCAGTACACGCTGGCCTACCTCCGCTTCGTGCGCTACTTTGGCAACGTACGTTCCAAGATCCTCCTTTGTCGATGACTCAATCTCAACAACCTTGAACGCTGTCCCCACGCCTCCCGAACCAAGACGTGAGACAATGCGGTAATCACGACCGTGGAAGCGTACCAGTTGGTCTTCCGTCCAAAACCTTGCCGGCGGTGCCGCAGGCGGCGGTACGGATTCGCCGAGGAGCTGGGAGAAAGACACCTCCAGATCCTTCAGCGTACAGCGCTCTTGTGGTTCCTCTGCAAGGCCCTTCGCGAGCGCTTCCAATGCGGCCACACTATCTTCATCGTGACGTTCCTGAAACAAAACGTTCAAAGAAGCGCACAGCGAATACACATCCGACCGTTGGTCGGCAGCGCCTAAGCCCTGTGTTCGAACCTCAGGAGCTATCGTCAATTTTTGTTCAAGCGGAATCTGCTTAGAAGCGACCGTCACCTGCGAAGGAATCTTCATGCGGTCAAAGCCGGTGAGGATCGGTGAGTTGTCGTGTTTCACGAGGACCGTGTGCGGAGTAAGATTGCGGTGGACGAACGGTTGATCCTCCGTCCCTTCGCCATGAAGTTCAGATATAGTACGAATAACGTTCCGCGCGAACGCCAATCGGCTCATCGTATCCCATGTATCATCTAACACACGTTCTGCGATACATGGTGCGGCAGGGTCGACCACGGTGAAAAAGAACATCTCGCCCGCGTATCCCGGGGCGCTCTGGTACGAATCAAGAATACGCGGTGCCCACGTATGCAGTTGAAGACGCTGTAGCGCCTCAAACTCACGTCTGGCTTTGGTCTCGGCATTCTTGTCATCGCTTGTAGACAGGTCGTAGAGGTGCAGAATCACGCGGTCCTGTCTGGCAGAGTGAACCCCTTTGTATATCCGGTGGAACCGTTCTTCCCTCGGCGTTTGCAGCTCCAGGTTGACGTAGCCTCCAAACCGCCTGAGAGACCCATCTATGGCCACTTTGCTCTTTGGAGCCAACAGCCGGCTTAATGAGTCTATTTGTAAAGCAGATAATATCGTAGGTTTCTCAAGTCCGACTGCCTTCTTCCATCCATTCAACGTATGGAAGGAAACACCTCGTACAACTGTTTCAGCGAGTCGCTGGGCCTTGGATGACTCACGAGTCAGCAAGATCACGCCATCCACATACGGAAGCACCGGAACCTTTCTACGAAGCGTTGTTCCGAGCTTACGCGCCTTATTCGTGATTTTGTCGACCTCTTGCTCCACTTCGTCCCTGTGTTTGTCCACCCATTGCGAATCCCAGTGCTTGACCTCTATAACGCGTATTCCAGATGGGCTAATCGCAACAATGTCAATCTCGTCGGACTGTAGCTGATGGTTTACAGAGAAGGCCAGATTCGTTAAAAGAATCCATTTCCCATCGCCGGGCGTAGATTGCAGACGGTTCTTTAAGAATTCAAACGCCTTTAGCTCGCTCTCGTTTGCTGCGGGGCCGCAGGGAATGATGGTTACTTGCATCTCGCTATCTCCTTAAGGTTTCGCAGGTTCTTCCTGCGATTCGCCTGCTTGCTGCAACACGTGGATGGCGGTATCACGCATGTCCATTTTCACCATCCTACCACGTGGCCTTTCTTTAGAAGATAAACCCATACGCAAGCGGCTTTCCCTGGCGTAAGCCGGATGTTTCTCATAAACGGTTTTGAGCAAGGTGTTGTGGTCGAGGACCGCGGCGACGTCGAACGCGGTGGAGATGCCCCGGCGAATTTCGAGGTTCGGCGCGATCACCAGAACACGGCCTTGGGCAATCTCGAAGGGCAGCAGCGCCATGAGGCCCGTCTTGCCGCAGCCCACCGGAATTTGAAGGATGGCGTGCTCGGAACTGTTCCGGAAATGCTGGCGCGTGCGGAACCATCCCTCCACCTGGGGATCGCGCAAGTCCGGGTTGCCCTGGATGAAAGCCCGGGTGTCGTTGAAGAACCTTGCTATTTCCTCATTTGTCATACCTTTTCTGCCCAATCTCGGCAAACGACTTCCGCCTGTTCCAGAACAAGCTCCGTAGCGCGGGCCTGCTTATCAGGTGGATAGCCATACCGGCGAAGAATGCGTTTGACCATCACACGCATCTGTGCACGGACGTTCTCCCTGACGGTCCAGTCGATGGTGACGTTATTCCGCACCGCACGAAGGAGTTCTTGTGCGATGATTCGAAGGGTTTCGTCCCCAAGAACCTTCACAGCGCTGTCGTTGACCTCCAGAGCATCGTAGAAGGCAATTTCATCTTCTGTAAGGCCAAGTTCTTCTCCGCGGGCGTCGGCCTCCCGTAGGTCTTTAGCGAGCGCGATCAACTCTTCGATCACCTGAGCGGTTTCTATGGCCCGGTTCTGGTATCGCCGAATCGAGTTCTCGAGCATCTCGGAGAACGATCTCGCTTGAACGATATTCTTTCTTCCACGCGTCTTGATTTCGCCTTCCAGCAGCTTACGAAGCATCTCAACGGCTAGGTTCCGCTGTGGCAAACCTCGGATTTCTGCCAGGAACTCATCCGACAGGATGGAGATATCCGGCCTCTTGAGTCCAGCCGCAGCGAAGATGTCGATGACTTCATCCGATGCCACTGCTTTCGATACGATCTGACGGATGGCGTGATCGATTTCTTCCGGGCTACGCCGATCCACCCCGGCACTCTTGGTCAACACTGACTTCACGGCTTGGAAAAAGGCCACGTCGTCGCGAATTTCCAGGGCTTTCTCATGCGGTACAGCCAAAGCGAAAGCCTTAGAAAGCTCCGACACCGCCCTGGCCAGCCGATTCTTGCCGTCTTCCTGTTTAAGAACATGCTCCTGAGCTGCTGGTAGAATCACCAGGCGTTCTTGGGGGTCTCCATCAATCCAGGCAGACCATTCGAAACCGTGGAAGATGCCGCAGCAGACCTCGTATTTCTCCAGCATCACGGCCACAGCTTCTTCCTGATCAACAGCGGTTCTGCCCTTGCCCCCACTCTCGGTGTAGGTCGCGAGCGCGGATTTCAACTCGTGAGCAAGGCCCAGATAGTCGACGACCAGACCGCCCGGTTTATCTTTGAAGACCCGGTTCACCCGGGCGATGGCCTGCATCAGGCCATGACCGCGCATGGGCTTGTCCATATACATCGTATGCAGGCAGGGAACATCGAAACCGGTCAACCACATGTCCCTGACGATGACCATCTTGAACGGGTCCTCAGCGACCTTGAATCGCTTGGCAAGTTCTTCTCGTCTGGCCTTGTTGCGGATGTGCTGTTGCCACTCCACAGGGTCTGAAGCAGACCCCGTCATCACTACTTTCAGGCTTCCTTTGTCGTCGTCGCTATGGTGCCAGTCCGGCCGGAGCCGGGCGATGGCCTCGTAGAGCTCAACACAGATTCGGCGGCTCATGCAGACCACCATGGCCTTACCGTCCATCGCTTCAAGCCGGCGCTCAAAGTGATCGACTATGTCCTGGGCGATCAGCCGGATACGCTTCTCTGCACCGACGAGGGCCTCAAGTTGCGCCCACTTGGTTTTGAGCTTTTCTTTGTGCTCAACCTCTTCGCCTTCGGTGGCTTCTTCGAACTCCTCGTCGAGCTTTGGCCGTTCGGCCTCATCGAGTTCCAGCTTGGCGAGGCGACTTTCATAATAGATCGGGACCGTGGCTCCATCCTTCACTGCCCGCTCGATGTCGTAGACGCTGACGTAATCTCCAAAAACGGCGCGGGTGTTCTTGTCCGTCAGCTCGATGGGCGTGCCGGTAAAACCAATGAAGGATGCGTTGGGCAGCGCCTCGCGCATGTGCCGCGCGAAGCCGTCGATAAAGTCGTATTGGCTGCGGTGGGCTTCGTCGGCGATCACCACGATATTGCGCCGATCCGACAAAAGGGGATGCTGGTCTTCTCCCTCGGTGGGAAAAAACTTGTGGACCGTCGTGAATACCACGCCCCCTGATCCCGTGTGCAACAATTCCCGCAGATGCGCCCGGCTTTGTGCCTGCTCGGGTTGTTGCCGGAGAAGTTCATGGCAGCGCGCGAACGTCCCGAATAACTGGTCGTCCAGGTCGTTGCGGTCAGTGATGATAACCAGCGTCGGGTTCTCCATCGCCGGGTGGAGCACGACACGTCCGGCATAGAACGCCATGGTCAGGCTTTTCCCTGATCCCTGAGTGTGCCACACCACACCAACTCGCTTGTCCCCGCCGGCTCCAGCCGCCCGAACGGTCGAATCCAGCGCCAGGTTCACCGCGTGGTACTGGTGATACCCGGCCATCTTCTTGACCAGCACACCGCCGCCTGTGTCCTCGAACACGATGAAATGCCGGACCAAGTCCAGGAATCGCCGTTTCTCGAACACACCCTCCAGTACTACCTGGAGCTGCGGCAGTTTGTCGTCCGCCAGTTCCTCACCCTCGATTGTCCGCCAGGGCATGAACCATTCCCGGTCGGACGTCAGCGTCCCGATCCGGGCCTGTACGCCGTCGGATATCACCAGCGCTTCGTTAAACGCGAAGAGCCGTGGTATCTGCTCTTTGTAGGTCTGAAACTGGTTGAACGCCGACCAGATGGTCGCGCTCTCGGTGGCCGCATTTTTCAGCTCGATCACCGCCAACGGAAGGCCGTTGACGAACAGCACTACGTCAGGACGACGCTCATGCCGATCCTCGACAACGGTGAACTGATTGACCGCCAGAAACTCGTTGTTCTCCGGCATGTCGTAGTCCAGCACGCGAACGAGGTCGCCGCCGATGGAGCCGCCTGCCTGCCGCGCCCGTCCAGCAGCGATCTCACGTTTCAGCCATGTTCGACCATATCCGGTCTTGAGCCATTTCTCGCGTTCCACCGCCTTCTCGCGCGATTCGTGCTCTTCGTAGTATTCTATACAGACAGGTCTGTGTTTCCGAGTGTGTTCCGCAGCCGTCCCCGCTAAATGTTCACGCCAACGCCGCTCCAGATATTCTGTTTGTCCTATGTAGATGCTGTCATCATCACACCGTATCGCATAAACGAAAAAACAGCCGGGACGCGGCGCAGGCAGGTCAGCCCGCTGGTACTCGACGGGAACGCCATCGACCAGGTACTTGTGTATGAGGTGGTTATTCGCCACGAGCGTTGGCATGTCCGGTCGAGTCAGCTTGCGGAACGCCTCTTCCAGGGCGTCGGCCGGCACCTGGGGATTGAGCCGCTGGAGCGCCTGACGCAAGCGCGATTCCAGAATCACTTGTTCATAATCTTCACGCTCAGCCGCCGGTTCTCCCGGGGCGATCTCCGGCCCGGACAGGATGGTGTAATCTAGCGCCTCCAGCCAGGCGAGGGCGGCTTGTTCAACCGTGGTTTCGGCGAACGATCCACTCATGCTTTTGCCCCGTATTTATCCACGTTTAATTGGCAATGCTTGCGTACTTCTTCGACCCAGCGTTCATACCAATGCCAATGCTTCCCAGCAACCTTAGTTCCGTAACCTTTCCCTGGTTTTTTTGCATCAAGTTGTTTCCATAATTGAGTGTGGTAGTGCATCGAGAACTTAGGAAAGCCTTCCTTACGCATCAGTTCGACAATTTGGCCAGGTAAATACTTTGGTTTTTCCGTTTCTTTGATTACTGTGTATTCAGCATTTATTGTTTCTGCGAGTGAGGAATCGCTTTTTACAAATTCAATGACTTGGTCTGCTTGTCCTTTTCGGTTAGCCGTTTTGGCTACGAACAACACTCGATAGGCGAACCGGGGACTATTGAATTCCTCATCCGTCAACTTGCCCTCAAAGCCATCGATGAATGCCTTGATGTGCGAAGGCATTTTGCTGGGCGACGGCAACGCCGCAACCTGCTCGCGCGAGATAGATGAAAACTGAAGGCTGAATGCCAGATGCTTGTCGATGCCAAACTTTTCGCCAAACAGCTTCTTCACGTACTCGTTGTAGTTCAGGCAGCACGCCTGAAACTTCGCGCTGAGAGAAGAGTCAAGCCGAGACGTCATCTGATGCTCTATTTCATGGCGGATACCGATCAGAAAGCGCAGGTTGTTGGCGGTGTCTTTGTCGATCGGGGACTGCTGATCGTTCAGACAACGTTCCAACTCCCAGTGCTTGTGCGCTCCAGACTTTGTCTTGTCGAAAATGCGCCTCTTCGCCCGTTGCTGGTAGTATCGGTACTCAATGTGGTGCTTTCGATAGTACGCATGGAGAAGGTACGTCCACGCAATGTTCATCAATACAATGAAGATCTCCGACTTGAACGTGATCAACGGGTTGTTGAAAATCTGGACCGCAGCTAGAGCCGCCTCACGGGATTTCGTGAGCAGTTCACCTGAAACAGAGTAGATCCGTCTGACTCGTGGGGATTTAGCCATCAGATACACCTCCCGACGATCCGCTCCGCATCCAGCAAACGCAACTCGCCGGAAATGAGCCTGGGAAGAAGAGTGTCGCGGATAGCTGCGAGGGTACGGGATTGTTCCATCGCAACTCTGATCCGGTGAAAAATGGGCGCCACAATCTTGCTGAACTCATGAAACAACAAAGAGTCGATGTCGGGCGTTGGGAGAGTATATTTGCCAAGGCTGTCTGCTGGTACGCGTTGCCGCCCGCTCGTACCAGTCATTTGTTGGATGGCGAAAGTCCGGAATCTTTCCGTCCGGGCTAGCAGGTACGCGAAGACCGGAGGGATCGCCCCGGTTGGCCTAAGCACGATATACTCCGTTGACCCCCAGCCAACTTCCCCTTCTCCAAGGAAGTCGACGAATGCCGTTTTGCCATTTTCGAGACAGGGGGTGATCCGGGCAACCAACGTATCGCCGTTGATGAACTTCATTCCTGATCCCACCTCCCGCAATACCCATGATTCGGGAGCTGGCCCCTTCGTCGGCATATCAGCCATGCTGAGGTACGGTGCTAGTGAGCCTTTCGACAATGACCGAGGAGGGTTGATCTGAAAGACTTCGGGTAACGAACGTACCTCCCACCCCTTCGGAATCTCCCCCAGCTCCGAGTCCACGAAGGCATCGGGGAACAGGTCGGCGATGTGGGGTGCGAGGCCGCCTGCCTGTGCCGTGCCCGGCACGGCAGACAGGGGGGGCTGTTGGCCTTCTGCCTTGGCGCGGACGGGGTCGAAGTCGACGAACCAGCTCTTGAAGATCGCCCGGGCCATCGCCTCCAGCGTCTCGTTCATCCGCCGGTTCAACTCGATCTTGTCATCCAGCGCTCCCAGGATGCAAGCAATGGCGCGTTGCTCGGGAAGTGGCGGAAGATCAACTTCGAGGTGAGTCAAAGCGTTCGTTGGAACACGTTGACGACCGGAGCTTCCGGTCATCTGTGAGATGGCATACTGCCGCACTCCATCCCATCGCGTGAGATAGTAAGCAAAGTTGTTGTCCGTCACGTCGGGCTTGCCGCGAATGACGATGAACTCCGTCGATCCATGGCCCATTGGCTGGTTGTCGGGTGCGGCAAAGCGAGCGATCTTGCCGTTTTCCAAGCACGGCGTGATTCGCGCCATTAACGTGTCACCGTTCATGAAGCGTGAGCCGCCGCCCTTGAACTCTCGCATCTCGCTGGGTCCAACGCTCCGAGATGCCGGGTCCACTGCCTTCATATCGACGAAAGGATAGACCTCGCCGCGTTCAAGCAGAACGCGTGGGTTGATCTGGACTGCTTCGTCAAGCGGCATGGTTGTCCACTCGTCATTCGCCATAGCCGATGTCCTCCAGATTGGCCCAGATGATCTGGTCGAGCTTGGCTGACTGCTCCGTCTGCTCGCGCAGGGCGACGGTCAGGCGGGCCATCTTCTCTTCGAACGGCTCGCCGTCATCTTCCACCTCGGCCGCGCCGACATAGCGGCCGGGGGTAAGGATGTGGTGGTGTTTACGGATGTCCTCGATAGTCGCGGCCTTACAAAAGCCTGGAATGTCTTCGTACTGCTTGTCACAATCCTTGTCGCCACGCCAGGCGTGGTAGGTGTCGGCGACCCGGCGGATGTCGTCTTCGGTGAGTTCGCGATGAACCCGGTCGATCATGGTGCCGAGCTTCCGCGCGTCGATGAACAGCGTCTCGCCGCGCCGGTCGCGGAAACGCCTGCCTGCCGCGCCAGCGGCGCAGGCAGGGCCGTTCTTCTTGTCCCTGGCAATGAACCAGAGGCAGACGGGAATCTGCGTCGAATAGAAGAGCTGGCCGGGAAGCGCCACCATGCAGTCCACCAGGTCGGCCTCGATGATGTTCTTGCGGATTTCTCCCTCGCCGGACTGGTTGGAGGACATCGAGCCGTTGGCCAGAACGAAGCCGGCCAGACCGGTCGGGGCCAGATGGTGGATGAAGTGCTGTACCCAGGCGAAGTTGGCGTTGGATGTTGGCGGTGTCCCGTACTTCCAGCGCTTATCGTCCTTGAGCAGGTCGCCGCGCCAATCGCTGTCGTTGAAGGGCGGATTGGCGAGGACATAATCGGCTTTGAGGTCGGGATGCAGGTCGTGATGGAAGCTGTCGGCGTGTTCCTTCCCGAGGTTGTTCTCTATCTGCCGGATGGCGAGGTTCATCTTCGCCAGCCGCCAGGTGGTATGGTTGGACTCCTGGCCAAAGATGCTGACGTGGGCCTTTGCTTTGCCCCCGTTGCCTGTCTGCGTGCCACGCACAGGCAGGCCGTTGCCTGTCGCATGCGCCCTGACGAACTCAACCGATTGGACGAACATGCCGCCGGAACCGCAGCACGGATCGTACACCCGGCCCTTGTAGGGCGCGAGCATTTCAACCAGCAGGCGGACGACGCAACGAGGCGTGTAGAACTGGCCGCCTTTCTTGCCCTCGGCGCTGGCGAACTGCGACAGGAAGTATTCATACACCCGGCCGAGGATGTCCTTGGTGCGGTTTTCCTTGTCGCCCAGTCCGATGTTGCCGACAAGGTCGATGAGCTGGCCGAGACGCTGCTTGTCGAGGCGCGGGTGCGCGTAGTCCTTGGGCAGTACACCCTTGAGCGAAGGGTTGTCGCGCTCGATGGCCAGCATGGCGTCGTCGACGACCTTGCCGATGGTGGGTTGCTTCGCGTTGGCCTTGAGGTGCGACCAGCGGGCTTGCTTGGGCACCCAGAAGATATTGACGGCCCGGTACTCGTCGGGGTCCTCCGGATCTGCTCCCTGGGCCTGCTCGGCTACGAGCTTGGCGTGCTGCTCCTCGAAGGCGTCGGAGATGTATTTGAGGAAAATCAGACCGAGTACGACGTGCTTGTACTCGGCGGCGTCCATGTTGGAGCGGAGCGCGTCGGCGGCCTGCCACAATTCCCGTTCGAAACCGAGGTTGGCTCCGTTGTTGTTCTTGGCCATGTCAGATCTCCTCTCCGCCAAAGTATTCCTGTAGAAGGTCGTTGCCTCGTTCACCCAGGTCCCGGAGCAAGTCCTCGATCTGCTTCAGCGCCAATGGCGACGGCTTGGCGCGGCCGTTCTCCCACCGGTTGATGGTTGGGTAGGTCACACCGAGCTTGGCCGCGAATTTTTCCTGGGTGAGCCCCGTTCGTTCGCGAAGCTCACGGACTAATCGGGATATGTCAGGCTGGGCATTCAAGGTCATTCTCCTTTCAGATCCGACAGGGACCTGATCGAAACAAAGTTCATATCACGCGCCCCAACAGATGATATATCATACAATAAAGGGGAGAAATGTCAAGCGGGATTTCTGTCCGGAAATTCTCTGGGCTGGAAATGACTTATGATTTCAGCGCCAGGTCCCGCCGAAAAGCTCCCTGAAACTCCTTATGGAGCGATCCCCGACCACATAGAGCCAGGCTGGAAGAACGGCTCCACCGGCCCATACCGGGACCAGGACACGGCGGTAAAGGTAGAAACCGCCCGGGTGGAAGCCCTCGAGGCGGTCGATGGCGGGAAGGCGGGACTCGGGGTCGCCGAAGGTGAGAAGCTCCCCGCCTGCCTGTGCCGTGCCCGGCACGGCAGACAGGTACACAGGGCCACAGTCGCCCGCTGTGGCGCTTTCCGGGGCTGGCTCGAGGATGGATGCCAGGTCCTCGGCAAAGCGCGCCTGTGCCTGCCTGTGCGTGTCCGCACGCAGACAGGTGGCCACGTCGGCGAGCGGGTCGGCGGTGCCGTGGGCCAGGATGTCCGTCTCGGGCACCTCCAGGACGGGGATGCCGGATGGCCGCCCTATCCGTCGCTTGCGGAGGCATTGCGAGTTCGCCGGTTCTGGCGACACCCACAACGACCTCCACTCTGCGGCCAGTCTGTTGTCTGGTGACTGACGTTCAGGCCCGGGCCCTATGCCCGGACCGCCTCTTCCACGCTCATGCGGAACGGGAGCCCGTGCTTGATCTCGAGGATCTCCACCGTTTCGTCGCCGAGGCGGCTGAGGTGTGCGAAGAACTCCACCGCCTGGGCCTTCAGGGCGAAGTCGTCCGACCCGAGCTCACGTCTCGGGCCGTTTTCTCCGCCGAACTTGATCTCGCGCACCACGCGCGGGGGCGGGTCGAGCACCGGCTCGCCGCCGCGCACGGCCAGCCCCTCGATCCGCCCGAAGTTGATCTCCTACATCAGCTCCAGCAGGCGTCTCCGCGCAGGAGTGAGGGACGCCTTGGTCGTCACTTCGCTCATTCCGGACCTCCTTTCCGCGCCGCACGGCGCGAACTAAAAAGCCCCCCTGGGAGGGAGGTCCGGCGGGGATTCCTCCCAGGGGGGCAACCACCTGGTCTCCCTTTTCGCTGGCAGGGTGCGGCCCCTGGCTTCGAATGCAGCGAAGACGTCCGAAGCCTTGCGGATCTCGATTTCGTTCTCCGATCCGCCCCAGAAGAAATGGATCTCCTTCAGCTTGATCCATTCCATTCCGTCCACGTCCGTGCAGACCAAGGCGGCCGGCCCATCGGTCCTCAGCGGCTCGAGCGTGTATTCCCCCGTGCCGGAGAAGAAGTCCTCGCCGCCGAAAAGATGCAGGCCGAATTTCCTGCGGTAAAGGTCCTTCTCCCACTTCGATGCCGCGTTGATCCGCAGCTCACCAATGGAGGGTTCGTAGACCAGGACGTCGTGTTTCTCCGGCCGGTAGAACACGTTCGTCGACTGGCCGGCCTCGAGGCTGCCTTCCCGCTTGTAAGGCTCCCCGTGCCGGACAAGAAACCAGATGGCATCTTTCTTCGGGTAGACGAAAACGCGGGAGCCGCGACCGCGCTTCTTCTTCTCGAACAGATCGTTCAGGTCGTCTTGCAGGGCGACCAGTGTCTTTGCGGTGGGATTCTTGAATGCAGGGACAGGCGAAGTCTCGGTCTGGAAGTATTCGAAAGAGCGGGGACGGGTCAGGTATTGCTCGGCGTGCTTACGCTCGAGAAGGTCCCTGTCATGGAGCCAGACCTGGACGGCGACATCGGCGGGCGTAGGGTCGGGGTTGCCGTCCAGGTGATGCCGTTCCGTTCCGCCTCGTGCAGCAGTTCATCCATGCCCTCAGGAGTCGCCATTTCGTGGATGAAGTACAACGCATCCGCCAATTCCTTGGGCGTGTCGCTGTCCGGAGTCATGAAGACCTGGACGATCCCTTCGTAGTCGAGCCCGTCCGCTTGGCCTGGTGGTGGCAACGATACGCCTCGGCCGTTGAAGAAGGCTGCGTGAGGTTGCAGGAGAGCGATCAAGTGCTCCTCCGCGATAGCCTTCAAACCATCAGGATGGGAAAACCGCCGAAGGTTGTACGTCGCCATTTGTCATCCTCCTGAAGTTACCTGCGTTGCATCGCGAAGCAGCATAAGTTAATCCTAAGTTATGTCTTCAACACGCCAGCAGAATGCCTTTACACCCTCCTTGCCCGCGGTTTTACGCAATTGCCTTATTTCCTCCATCAAGAGCCTTGCTTCATCATTTCCAGCGACAACGGCAAGAGCTGAGTTTTTCGCGGGCCAAACGTGCGTGTTGAGATGGGGACCACTTTGTTGCCCTACACCCGTCACCTCTTCCCAGCGCGTGTAACTTTTCAGGTCAAGCTTGTCCAGAATCTCCATGATCTCTTCATGGATTGCAATGTTGTGTGCAATGAAAACAAACGTCATCGTACTGGCCCTCCCTTGTTGCGCTACGTCCGCCCCTCGAAGAGCGAGTATATTATCGGCACAAGGACAAGTGTAACGAGTGTCGAAAGTGAGAGTCCTCCTATTGCGGTTATACCAAAGGGCTGCCACATTTCAGCCCCTTCTCCGCGAGAGATCGCCAGCGGGAGCATGCCGAACAGTGTTGTGAAGGTTGTCATCAATACAGGTCGAAGGCGGTGGCGTCCCGCCTGCTTGATGGCTTCGTGGAGGGTCAGGCCACGCGCCCGCAATATGTTCGTATAATCGACCAACACGATGGCATTATTGACCACCACTCCGATCAGCATGATGGTGGCCATGAACGACATGATGCTCAACGTTACGCCGCTGAGGTAGAAGGCCCATATCACTCCAGTGAACGCAAAAGGAATGGAAAACGCTATGATGAATGGAGTCTTTAGGGACTCAAACTGTGATACCATCACCATGTAGACGAGGATCAGCCCGACAACCAGCAGCAACGCCAAGTCATGGAAAGACTTGCGCTGTTCTTCCACTTCCCCGCCGAAGTCAATCGTCACTCCTGGTGGGACTTCGAGTTTTCGGAGTTCGCGCTCCACGTCCGTCTTTACTTCCCCGAGCGAACGTTTGTAAACATCCGCTCCAACCGTGACGATCCGTTCGCGGTTCTTCCGCTCGATTTCGACGGGGCCGGTAGAATGCACAATCCGGGCGATGTTCCTGAGCTTCACAGACCCGACGTCCGGGTCCATTGACGGGATATCAACTTCCCCGATGTCGTCAAGCGACCGACGGTTCAATTCATCCAGGCGCACGAAAACGTCGAAATCGTCACCGGCATCGCGGTATTTCGTCGCTTCGAATCCGTAGTAGTTGCTTCGAAGCACCTGCGCGACCGTGGCGATGTTGACGCCCAAGCTGGAGGCCTTCTGCCTATCCACGACAACGTGGATTTCCTGGCGGGGCTTCTTACGGCTGACCGTGATGTCCACGGCGCCTGGAGTGCGCTCAAATATCTTGCGTACCTGTTCCGCCAGTCGGTTCGTTACATCCATGTCATGACCGATGATCTCGACCTCTATCTGTTTGCCGGCTCCCATTAATACCTGCTTGATCGGGGTTGTGACCGCGATCTTGATGTCCTCGATTCCTGGTATTTTTTGGGCCTCATTACGCAACACTGCCGCGATATCCTTTGCCGATCGCGTTCGGTAGCGTTTCTTGACAAGCTTCGCGCCTGCCTCGCCACGATTCGGTCCCTCACCGAATCCCAACGCCACTCCAATGCCCTTCTTCGTCTCGCCACACCAAATGAACCGATCCCGCGTTTCCGGTACAAGACGCGAAAACAAACCGGAGATTCGCTTTGCCACCTGAACGGTCTCTTCCAACCTGGTGCTTTCATCCAGGCTGAACCGTATGCTGATATCGCCTGAGTCTATGTCCGGAAACAGGTCCGAGCCCATAAACCTCAAAAGACCCAAGCTCGCCACGAAGATCACTATGAGGGAAGCGAGAATCTTCTTCCTGTGACGCAATGAAGTGGACAGGATACGTTCGTAAACGGCTTCAATGCCCTGAAAAAGACGTTCGCCTAACCGGAACAGAGGGCCCCTCTTTGTGACCTCGACAGGCTTGATCCATCTCGAAGCCAACATTGGAGTCAGCGTCAACGCGGTGAAAAGCGAGCCGCCCAACGTGATCGCTACGATGAATGCCAACTGGTCGAATACGATACCGCTGAGGCCCGAGACGAAGATAAGCGGGGCAAACACCGCCACGGTCGTCAGGGTTGACGCGGTGATGGCGGTACCTACTTCGGAAGCACCGAAAACGGCCGCCTCTTTCGGCCTCTCTCCTCCCTCCTCGACATGCCGGGTGATGTTTTCCAGGACTACGATGGCGTTGTCCACCACCATGCCGATTGCAATGGACAGACTCATCAGGGAGATGACATTTATCGTGTAACCTTTCAGGAACAGAAAAATGA
>QMMV01000002.1 GCA_003647435.1 Deltaproteobacteria bacterium
TGTCTACAGTAAAGCCTTCACGCTTTAAGACTTCCGATATGCTGAATCTGATTTCAGGAGCATCGTCTGCTACCAGAATTGATTCGTTCCGCATATTCACTTTGCCCATCCTGACATTATCCGGCATTTCCGGCATTAGAGTCTCCCGCAAAACCTATAGATTTTGCGGGAGATACATTAGTAATTGATAAAATTACATAAGGCCTGAAAGGGTGTCAATTAATTTATGACGGTTTTTTGACACGTTTCAGAACTCACGAATCAACGGTTCAGAGTCCAGGTTACCCGGTTACCAAATCTCTTGGCCGATGTGATAGGCAAAAGTCCACTTAGTCCAGGATGTCCCTCGATGTCTTAGGCCTGGATTTTTTCACAATAATGAGGTGATAATTCTAATTCTCTTAATAACGTTATTGGCCCGTTCAACGGCTTCCTCTCGGCTATTCCCTGCTGTAATGACGAACCCGGCCCGTTTGGTATGATCGGTTGTTGGTACTACTATGTCGCCTGGTTTAAGAAAAAAATGGATTCGATAAACGCCTGGCAGACCTTCTGCTTCTTTCACATTTTGGATAGAAACAATCCTACCAGGATCTGGGAAAAAATAACGAATAGCAACTCCTCTGGCAAATCGAGGGATTACATCCTCATGAGCCACAAATTCACCAAGAGCGCACTTGATAGCTACGTCGATTAAGTCGACCCCCGTGCCCAAAGGGATCTGATCTGTGCTGAACCAGCCTCCTGAAAGCCGAGCGGCAATTTCTATCACTTTCGGCCCAGTCGAAGTAAGAACTAAGTCTCCCTTGGCAATGCCTGTTTTTATGCCCATAGCTGTTGCAGCCTCTTCAGCATACCGTATTACCGCATTTTTGGTCTCTTGGCCGAGTGCGGTGGGCTGCTCCCCACCGTTTTCTATGATAAACGGGGAAAACCTCTCCATATATTCATAATTTCGGTCTGCAAAACCGGGGGTAAAGGCCTTTCCGTTCAGTAGAATCGATTCAGTACTTATCTGTGGTCCTTCCAGGAATTCCTCGACCATTACCCTGGAGGTAGGTGAAAAGTACATGGTATGCGCGTAAGCCCAATCCAAATCCACCTCGCCCGTCAATCTCAGGACCCCCCTGGCTCCTCTGCTGTCCACGGGTTTTATCACCAAGGGCTGCTTTCTCTCGAAGACGATCTGTTTCAGTTGATCAAAGGATTCCACAGGACTGAACCACGGTATTGGAATGCCCTTTTCATAAAATCGTCTTTTCATCTCAAGTTTGTCAGAGGCAAGCCTGGCGGTTTCAATGGAGATCCCCGGAAGGCCAAGTGCATTTGCTATACTGGAAACGGTAAGAGGAACATCGGCGGCAAAACATATCACACCGTTAATGGGCCGGATCATTTGATGAAAAGCCAATGCCTCCTGCAGGGTACGCTGGACGTCATATGTGCTGGCTATGACGGCATAATCAGCAAGCTGAAAACCAGGGGCATCTGGAGAGCCATCACTAACAACCACATAATGCCCCATGTTCTTGGCCAGTCGTATGCCGGGTACTGCTTCAACACCTCCGCTCACTACCCATAGGCACTTCATCCGAAGTACATGCCTCCATTTACATTTATGGTCTGGCCGGTAATATAGGAAGCTTCATCCGAGCACAAATACAATACGGCGCTAGCGACCTCTTCCACGGTACCGATCCTCCCTACAGGGATATTTTTCACCTTTTCCTTGCCAACCTCTGTCTCTAGTTCATGTGAAGACATGTCTGTTTGCACTAATCCTGGGGAAACAGCATTGCAGGTAATACCATGTTTCGAATAAATCTTGGCTATGGATCGAGTGAAATTGATCAGCCCTGCCTTGGCAGCAGCATAATGGACTTGGTTATGTCCTCCCCATTGTCCACCTATTGAGGCGATATTCACTATCCTCCCCCACCTGTTTTTTATCATGCCCAGCAAGACCTCCTGGGAGAACGCAAAAGGACCACGCAGATTGACTGCCAACATGTGATCCCAATCCTCGTCAGTAATGGTGTCAAACGGTTTTTCTTGGGAGATCGCGGCATTATTAACCAGAATCGAAATGGGACCTGAAAAATGTGATACACACCTATCAATGGCACTGCGAATTGAGTCCCTTTGTTCCACATCCACATGTATGGCAATGGCATTTTTCTGATCAGAGATAATGGCCCTGGCAAGGTCTTCATTCGAACAATAACCTACTGCTACCATGTAACCCTTTTTCATGAGGTTTAGGGCAATGCCCTTGCCTATTCCACGACTAGCTCCTGTGACAAAGGCTATCTTATCTACCATGTGCACCTTCCCCCTTTTTTTGCTTTGAAATTGGAGGACTCCAATACCACATATCATCAAGATGCTGCTCTGCTAAGAGCGTGGGAGAAACGGGTGCATCATGTTGTGCCCTTACGTGCAGGACAGAGGATTTAGGGCAGGAAAGCCAATTTTTGATTGTGCCTTTGTCAAAGTTATTGAGCTTGAAGGTACTTAATCCATATGCTATGGAAATTTTGGCCAAATCTGGATTTGGGAAATATCCAGTTGCAGGATCGTCTCCAAAGGTGATCTGCTGAAACTGGGAGACCATACCTAATCTGCTGTTATCCATGATGATAATTTTGAGGTCAAGGTTGTGGGATTTAATAAGGGCGAGTTCCTGCAGGTTCATCTGAAATGAACCATCCCCATCGATTGCAATGACAAGTCTATCATTTTCCATGCGCTTGAGACCGATTGCCACGGGAAGACAGTAGCCCATGGTCCCGTGACCTGCAGAGGTAAAAAAAAGCTTATGTGGTCTGTCAAAAGAGAAATAGCGGGCGGCCCATTGTTGGTGGGCGCCCACGCCGGTAACCACGGCAGTCTTTCTCTTCCTGGTCAACATATCCACATATGAAAATAATTCATCTGGGCAAACCCCTTCCTCTTGACCGTGGTCATTGAGTTTCATCTTTTCTTTTTGGGATTGGACTTCGTTTCTCCACAAGACCCAGTCCGGAAGCAACTCTCCCTCCATTCGGTCCATAAAAGAATCTAAAAAAGATCTGGCAGTTGTATGGATCTGAAAGGTTCTATTGAACCGTCCATGGGTCAATTCGTTTTGATCAATATCTACGTGTACTATAATCTTGTTTTCAAGTTGCCCTACTTCGGTACCAGTTTGTCGTATATCGAGCCGACTTCCTAATACCAGGACCCAATCCGCCTGTGCCAATGTCCAGTTGGCCCAGGGCAGGCCAGTATGACCTATCCATCCGGCAAACAAGGGATCCTTGTAGGACATTATTCCAAGTCCCCGCAGGCTGCTGACAGCAGGAATCCTTGTCCGTTTGGCAAGGCCTCTTATTCGGCTCCAGTCTTCTTGAACACCTCCGCCTATCAAAACCAATGGCCGTCTGGCGGCAAGCAATGAGTTTTTAATATGTTCCAATAGATGATCCGGTATCGTTGACTCAATGGAGGAAATGGCTATGTCCTTACTGATATCGACCTCTAAGAGCAAGTTGGGATCAATTTTGGCCATTTGAACGTCCATGGGCAGATCTATAAGCACCGGTCCCGGTCGATTGCTCTGGGATATGACGTATGCCCTATTAAGCATTTCAGCAAGTTGTTCGGGGTTTTTAGGCTGGAAAACCGCTTTTGTAATAGGGCTAACCATGGCGATAACTGGTGCTTCCTGGAATCCACGCTGTCTCAGGGAAGGCGCCCTATTTAAATCCCTTGTACCGACCTGTCCTGTAAATGCCACGAGAGGAATGCTATCATAATAGGCATCGGCGAGGCAGGTTATGAGATTAGTAGCTCCTGGACCACTTGTAACTGCCACAAATGACGGTCTTCCGGTAAACGAAGCATGGGCTATGGCCATATACCCAGCTCCTTGTTCAGCCCTGGATACTATTAAGTCTATTCCACAGCGTTTACATTCATGTAATAATGGCGCTATCGCGCCACCAGGGTAGGTGTATAAGCATTGTTCTGTATCATTTATTAGCTTTGCGATTAGTGCTGTCGATAACATTTTAAAGATAAATCCTGATCTATTGCGTATAATACAGTATCAATGAAATGTTGCTTATGTATTCCCAAAAAAAATTTGTAATTAGAATTCAATTTATTAACAAGTAATGGAATTTTCCATAGATCATCATATTTATGATAGATCGATATCTGAAGTTTTGGCCTAAACTTTTTAATGACAGTCTGGCTTCCTTTAAGTGCCTCAAGCTCAGCTCCTTCTATATCCATCTTAATTAAGTCTATCTTTCTTATATTCTGTCTTTTGACGAAATTATCAAGACTCGTTACAGAGATAAAGCTTTCTCCAGTGCTGTCAACCCGATATTGCATACTGTTTTCACAAGAATTTTTAAACGATAATGTACAGGTATCACTCCATAAACCAAGCTGAACAGGGGTGATCGTATCCAGCATGTCATATTTTCTGATGGTTGCTTCCAGTTTCTCATAATTTACTGTTTCCGGTTCGAAGGAAAATATGTGCCCCTTAGATTTTAATGCCTGGGCAAAAGCAATTGCCGTATCGCCGGTCCAGGCACCGGCATCAATAATTGTATCCCCTGTTTCTGGCTTGACCTTTGGATGAAAATATTGATTAATCCCAGAATTTTTTAAATAACCAGGATCTGATGTGAGCCTGAAACGTATCAAAGACCAGAACTTTTCTCTGGAAAATTCATCATAGAAAAGATCGGAAGCCCGTTTGATTTTGGATAGTGATCTAATAATTAAATTAGTTTCAAAGTGATCTATCCATCTATCAAAATCAAAACAATATCCAAAATACAGATATTTTTTTATGCCGATTGATTTTAGCTGTTGTCCAATCTCCAATGCATAATCACTGGAAATAAGAACAACTACATCTTGATAACTGGATAAGATATCAGGTGATTTTACAGGTACTCCATTTAAAGTAGCACCGATTTTCTTGGAATCATTATCACAAAAAAACAATACTTCTATATTCTTTTTCCTCAGGAAATTTAAGGCAAATCTGCCTGCGCTTCCAGCGCCAAACAGGATAACTCTTTGTAGCTTTTTGAGATACTCAGAAACAGAAACGGTATTGGATGGAATGCCAAACGGTTTTAAGGACATTTTTTGTCTGATTACCATGCAAAAAGTAGGAGTCGATCTAAAGCTATAATATAAACATATTTGTAATATATAAGTTACGCATACTAAACTTATATAGCTATTTCAGGAAGGCTGCTCAAAATAGACTTTTCCAGCGAATCTTTGTTTGACTTTTTAATGACCATTGATTAAAATTTGATTTGCTCATATTTTTTACTTGGCTGGGCTTCCTGAATTAAAATGGTCAGTTGCAAAGGCCATAATCAGAAGGGGCTATGCAATATACTCATCAATGTGTCTGCTCATATCTTCTGATAGATAATTTTTCCAGTCTCCTACTTGGCCGTTCCGGACATGACTCATTAAGAAACTGTTCTTGGATTGTTTTATGGAATTGATTCTATTTTTTTCTATAAATTCAGTAACTTGATTTAGGCTAACATTTAGTCCCAGGAAAGAAAAAATACGCCGCGCGATTGTGACCGGTTGTTCAAACAATTTTTCATAGGAGACAAGAAAAAAATTATTGGGGAAATCCTGTTTGATAGATAAGGCTTCTTCTCTTAATTCTTTCCAGATCTCGGCAAGTTTTAGTCCGGTGTTTTCACTAACAAACTGGACATCATCTTTGTCATGTGCATTGACAAAGTTCTCTACCTGGAGAAAATCATCAAGTGTCAAATACTTAATCTGACTATCCGGTCTGTTATTACGAATAGAACGCCAATAATGAAATAAAATAGAAACAATAAAATCTTTAACATTTCTATAAAGAAATATTACCTTTGTAGAAGGAAATACTCTGATAATCCTTTGAAGTTGATATGGTCGAGTTACAGGGGTCTTATCACCAACAAGTCGTGCTCTTGGATATTTTATTTTTGCTCTTGAAATAACATCTAATAGTGTTAGATGTAATATAACATCTACAGTTTTATTTAATGAGTCGTTTGTTACCTTGGATGGTAGGAAATTTTGATAATTAATTGTGGTAATGTAATCGTCAAGGCCGATCCAATTTTTTTTCCTCAATGCGATAAATTCATGCCAAGGACGTATCCCTTCATAAAGGGCATCAAATAAAGAAGGGACATTTTGTAAATCGCTAGAGAAAAAACGTCCTTCCCCCAAACAGCAGATTTCTTCTGATGAATTCAGGATATTCATCAGCCAGGTAGTTCCACTCTTTGGCAGGCCTGTTAAGAAAAATATCTCTGATTCTTTTACTAAATCTTTTTGAAATAAGTACTTTTTATTTGGCATTCAATATAATTTAATTATTCTGTCTTCTTCGATACCACGTTCCATAGCCTCTTTTGCAATAGATTCCTGACTTCCATAACTGGAAATAATCAAATTTGTTTTGGTCCAATCAATCTGATCTAATACCCTCGGGCTATAAATGTTTATTCCCCGCCATGTCTTCCCCCATTTATTGGAGTCATTATCAACGATAATATATCTAGTCATAGAAGATAGCCTAAAAAAAGGCGTAAGTTTGTATAAAAGCTCAGTATGTGATCCTGCTCCCCAAATCACACAAAATTTATCAATTTCCCATCCAGTCATTTTCTTTGCTGTTTTCTGTAAACATTTATAGAAATTGGAAAGGTATTCATATAATAGACATCTATCATCATCATAATTAGTCATCCAATCTATAACCTTTGTTGATCCCGGCCTTGCCAGCAATCGGTAGCCACCTTTTTCTTTAACCTTTTTACATCTAATCGTCTTCCAACCTGCAGTGGTTAAGCAGTGAGTTATGCTCCTTATGGTAAAATGCGTCAGGTGATGTACTGAAAAAAAACTATTTATGTCATGACAATTTCCATGTTCCAAAACTGGTACTTCCACGGCGAGAATCGTCTCGTCGTTAACAAATTTTAATAGATTCCTTAATAACAGAGTTGGTTTCCGAACATGTTCAAGAACGTGGAAAATAGTTATTAAATCTATATCGGAGCTAAAAGATAATCTCTCTATATCACCACATATGAAAGTGATATCCGGACATTTTTTCTTTGCTTTTTTCAAAATATTATGATCTATGTCTGCCCCTATCTTTTTCACATGTTTAGGTAACAGGGATAACATAAATCCATCATGGCATCCCAGGTCCAGTACGGTCATACTTTCTTTGAACTCAATATTTGATAACAACCATGCTACTCTATCTTCATAGCGCCACAAAGGAGCTCCATATGATGCACCCGCCTCCTGAAATAAGATACCAGAACCCGTTTCTGAATAGCATGGATTCATGAAAATGCAGTTACATTCTGAGCAGAACCTTTGTGAAATATTCACCCGTTTGGGGAGACGCTCTGAGTCACTGTAAAACTGGAAATCCGGTACTTGAAAAAAAACTGCCGAGTTATGTGAACCACATATTGGACAGGGACGCGAAATAATAAGTTTTGAATCAGTATAATTCAATTTAAAAGAGTCAACGGCTTTCCAAGCGATGATTTCCGGCATATTATTTTTTCATCGATTACATTTTGGCGCGAACTGATAAAAGAGGCCTCAGTCCATCACTTGGATCCCTCCTCCAGTCTCTATCAGCCACCTCTAAAGGATTTACGCTTTTGTCACCGGATCCATCTGCTAAGAGGCCAAGTTTTAGATTCTTGATCAAGTCTTTGAGTTGACCTGGAAGCCAGCAATGGCCAGCGGCGAATTCCTCTCCCTTTCCATCCAGATCCATGTGGAATTCAACCATCTCTGCCTGCCAGCGGTGAACTGCCCTGTATATAACCGCTGGCGATCGTGAGTGGTCGGACCAACCAAAATATAGGCTCATGGCTGAAGGCTCATGGCTGAAGGCCTGTTGGAGAATTTCAATGCCAGCCAAGTTGCATTCAGAGACAGGGGTGGGATAGCTGGAGACGCAGTGGAGCAGGGTTAGGTCTTCGCAGCCTGCTTCTTTAAGAGTCTCTACCGCGACCGTGATTTCATCCAGCGTGGCCATGCCGGTTGAAAGCACCACCGGCTTACCCGTTTGTGCGCAGGCGACTAAGAGGTCCTTCCACAACAATTCGTAGGACGCTATCTTGTAAAAACTGACATAGGGAAGCAATTCATCCACAGCTTCCTGGTAGAAAGGCGTGCACGCGAACCGGATGCCAACATTCATGCATCTTGCATAGAGTTCGGGCAGGAATTCTACGGGCAATTCCCAGTTTTTTCTCCTCCTGTGCTCTTCGCTCTGTTCCAAAATTTCAGAGGCAAAGAGTTTTTCCACTTTGAAAAGCTGAAATTTTACCGCGTCACATCCAATTTCCGCTGCTTTATCTATGAACCTTAAACAGCGTTCAAGATCGCGGTTGTGATTGCTGGATACCTCTACCACAAATTGAGTGGACATGATGAATGTGAACCTTAGCTCTGCTCTGCTTTGAATAGGGAAGCGATTTCTTCCGTAATTCTTGGCGTGCCATCTTCTATCCTTTGGTTTTCAAACCTATTCTCTTTCTGTGCCAGTTTACTTAATACATTCTCTATTTCCTCAACACTTCCCAGGACACCTGATGGGATGCCTAAGCGATCATAGAATTTCATAGCATCTTTTTCATGAGTGTCTGAAAGCGGCAATGTTATCGGATAGGCACCGAGTGCCAACGCCTCATAAAAAGAGTAGCCAAAACCGCTCAGGAACATACGACTCCGTGACAGCAATTCGGGGAAATCGGTCCTAAATTCCTCAATCACATGAACCTTATAACCATTCTTGTGAGCCAGGTTTCGCACTGCCTCTTTCTGATCAGGAGAGTAGAGATAGGTGAGCAGGTCAATGTCTTTCTTGATATGCTTGCCGTAAAGCCTTCGTATTTCTCTTCGGAGAATCACATATTGCTTTCCAGCGATGACTCTTGGACGTTTCTTTTTTTGGTTAAAAATGGATTTATTATAAGTCACCCCGGGAACTACTATCAGGTCCGCTTTTTTTGTCCAGCTTCCCACATGATCCAGAACAACTATCTTGGAATTCCTCGGAAAACCTTGTCTCCACCCCGTGCCAAGGTCGCGCTGGTAATAGATATCCAATATGATCAGATCAAAAGGATCTAGGGATTTAGGGATTTGGAAAGCAGATGAATTGTCTTTATCCGCTATACCTTGAGCCTTGAGCCTTGAGCCTTGAGCCTTATTTATTGTTCTTATTCCTGATTCATTCAGCAGGTGTCTGGCTTTCTCATTATCAATCGCAAAGCTAACCGGCCACCCCAGCCGTTCAATAATCTGCAGAGCCAGTTCCCGGCTTCGCATCAGATGACCGTATCCGTAACCATTGCCGACATCTACAACCATTAAGACCTTTCTCCTTTCTTCCCCAACTCCCATCTGATGTACATGTCGGTTAATTTGCAGTAATTCCGGTCTCTTCTTGAGAAGATCTAGGGCATCAGGCAAAGAAAAAGGTCTATTTATCGCAGATAATGCATTGTAAATCTCGTTCATGAATTCCAGATCTGCCCATGTGTCCACAGAAAGTCTGTGGTGATACGGATTATAGAGATTTTTCGAAAACCTGCATAGGTGGGCCTTGAAAAGGTCAGGGCGTTTTCCGATTATTGGAAACTGATGTTCTTTCAGTTCCGGCCGATCTGACAAATCATCTGCCAGTTGCCATGCCCTTCTGCGGGCCACTTGTATGCCCTGCAAAGCAGGAGGATTGCCCTCATCGTCTTTTTTTACTTTGATAATATCAGCGTCGGGATATTGGCGGGCTTCTCTTATCAAACGGTCAATTGACGGCGCATGAATTAAGGGACAGTCACCACTTACCAGAATGCAGATATCAGAATTGAATTCTTCTGCGGCTTTTCTGAGGCGTGTCGTGACATGATCGACTTCCCCCTCGTACCAGAAACATGGAAGGTCCTGGTCACGCGCAAATTCGCGAAGAGGTTTATTTTCCTTTTCTGCGACAGTGGCAATAACAATATCATCCAGCTCTTTGCAGGCTCTCAAGTGATCAACGATCCATTGCAACATGGATCGATCACCGATAAGGCGGGACTGTTTCCCTGGCAGGCGAGAAGATCTGAGGCGAACCACAACAAACGTCACTGCTCGCTCCTGTGGCATAGCATTCCCTGATAACCGCATATTTTGAGGAGATACGTTCATCTAATTCAATACCTCTTCAACAGCGGTCACAACTCGCTCAATATCATTGTCATTCATCTGAGGAAAGATTGGCAGTGAGAGTATCTGCTTGTAGACCTTTTCAGTATTAGGGCAAAGCCCTTCGCTTGTTCCAAAAGTTTTTCGGTAATAAGGCTGAAGGTGTACAGGAAAGTAGTGAACGTTCACACCGATTCCCTTTCTTCGCAATTGAGCAAATAACCGGTCCCGCTCTTTCACACGAATCACATACAGGTGATAGCTGTTTACCACGTCAGGCGAGGTATACAAGGGATTTATACCCTTAGCAGAAGCAAATGCCTGGTCATACATTCCTGCTATTTCCCAACGCCTGTGGAGAAAGGAAGGAAGCTTTGCCACTTGGCTCAGGCCCAGGGCAGACTGAAAATCGGTGATTCGATAATTATAGCCCAGCGCTGTCATCTCGTAGCGCCAGGTGCCCTGTTCCGCGCGCCTGGCATGATCGGCATCGATCCCATGATTGCGAAATCTCCGCATCCGCTCAGCCAGATCAGGATCATCTGTAGTAATCATGCCGCCCTCACCTGTGGTAATGTGTTTTACGGGATGGAAGCTGAAGACCGTAAGATCGGCAAGCATTCCCACATTTTTGTTTTTGTACTGCGCTCCCAGTGCATGGCATGCATCCGCTATCAAAACAAGGTCATGTTTCTTGGTGATGGACCTGAGCACATCATAGTCACACGGCTGCCCGGCATAGTCCACGGCAATGATGGCCCTGGTCCGCGAAGTTATTTTTTCTTCCACCTGCTGTGGATCAATGAGCAGGGTATCGGGGTCAACATCCGCAAAGATCGGACTCCCTCCTCGAAATACAACTCCATTGGCAGTGGCAACGAAGGTCATGGAGGGCACAATCACCTCATCTTCTGGTCCTATACCAATGGCAAACATGGCAGCGTGGAGGGCCGCGGTTCCACTGGAAACGGCAACAGCATATTTTGTCCCCACGTAATCGGCAAAGGCCTGCTCAAATTTTTCAACCATCGGGCCTGTTGTTAGCCAGTCAGAACGGAGGACCGCAATAACAGCTTTAATGTCATCTTCGTCGATCCATTGGCGTGCATATGGGATATATCGAATTTTTGGCTCCCCTTCTCTATTAGGTCCAGCAATCTGTACCGATTGCAGACTATGATAGGCTCCCATACACGACATTCCTTAAATCCTCGACGCCAATCCAGTGATCATTCTCCTTGCTGCAATAATAAAAACCATCCGGCAGTTTTTTCCCACTCCGGTAGTTGTCTCTCTTCCACCAGGAGAACTGGGGCATGACCACGTATATGCCATTATAGCTCACGGTATTCCTGCCCTCTTCCTCTGTCACCAGAACTTCGTGCAGCTTTTCCCCGGGTCTGATTCCAATCTCTTCTATGGCACAGTTCGGTGCGACAGCTTTCGCCATATCCACGATTCTCATGCTGGGAATTCTGGGTACAAAGATTTCCCCCCCTTGCATATGGGTCAGGGCCAAAACGACCAGATCGACCGCCTGGTCTAAGGTTATCCAGAACCTAGTCATCCGCTGATCGGTTATCGTTATTTTTCCGTTTTCCTTCTGTTCTTTGAACAACGGGATGACACTGCCACGGCTGCCGATGACATTGCCATATCTGACACAGGAAAAACGGGGTTCCCTGCCCCCGGAATAGGCATTGCCCTGTACAAAGAGCTTCTCCGCACAAAGCTTGGTGGCCCCATAGAGATTTACCGGGTTTACTGCCTTATCCGTACTGAGGGCCACGACCTTTTTGACGCCTGCGTCAATTGCCGCATCGATTACATTTTGCGCACCATTTATATTGGTCTTTACGGCTTCAATGGGATTGTATTCGCAGGCAGGGACCTGCTTCAGTGCAGCGGCATGAATAATGATATCAACACCATTCATGGCCCGCCGAAGGCGATCTACATCTCTCACATCCCCTATGAAGTATCTCAGTCCCTTTTCGCCAAATTTTTGACGCATCTCAAATTGTTTCAACTCGTCACGGCTGTATATCCTGATCACCCTAGGATGATATTTCTTCAACATCACATGGCAGAAATGTTTCCCGAAAGAGCCTGTTCCACCGGTAAGCAGTATAGTTTGTTTTGCCCAATCTATGTTTGATTTCAACATATTGTCCATTGTATAATTCCAAGTCCACCATACTGAGCAGCAAAACGCATGCCAATAGAATCCAAGTATACTTGACCAATAAATAGTCCATTTTCACGGTAATTATGGCACGTCTCTTGCTGTGTATTTTGTATCATGTTCGTGGCTTCTTGGAAGGACTCGGGGTGGTATGATCCTTTGCATATCTGATACAAGAGAACACGCTGTCAGCAAATGTAAACAGATTATTAATGATCTGAAAATTGAAATAGATAGTTGACAGTACAAGTTCACTCCATGATATCAATTGTAGAAGTTAAAATTTTCTCTATAGAACTTATTTCAATTAAAGTTTGATGACTCTTCAGCTCTATACCGTCTTTCACCTTAACATTGCATATTCGTCGATTGAGAAAGAACAGCGGCCTGAGGTTATCCGCCGTTGTTACTGGCCGTTGTTAAGGCTGGCTGGCGAATACAATTTGCCACTCGGCATTGAGGCGACCGCCTATACTTTAGAATCAGTCGCAGACATTGATTCCGAGTGGATAGCTGAACTACGTTGGCTGACAAGCAAAGGGATCTGTGAGTTCGTCGGAAGCGGTTACAGTCAGGTTATCGGACCGCTGGTTCCGGCAGAGGTCAATGCGGCCGATCTCCGTCTGGGGAATCAAGCCTACGAGCAGTTGCTTGGTTTTCGACCCGATATCGCGCTTGTTAATGAGCAGGCCTATTCAGCCGGACTGCTGCAGCATTACCTAGATGCAGGTTATCGGGCCATCGCCATAGAGTGGGACAATCCTTACCGATGCCATCCAGAATGGGACCCAGAATGGCGCTACCTGCCTCAGATCGCATGCGGCCAACACGGTGAGGAAATCTCAGTTATCTGGAATAATGCCATCGCTTTTCAGAAATTCCAGCGGTATGCACATGGCGAAATAGAGCTGGATGAATATTTGGAATATCTATGCGGGCATCTGTCAGATAAACCACGCTCTTTTTCTCTATATGGTAATGATGTGGAAATCTTTAACTTTCGGCCTAGTCGCTTTGAGACAGAAGCGGTTCTTCAGGAAGATGAGTGGCAGCGCATCAGGCAACTCTTTAAAACCTTGCTGGCTGATGGACGTTTCCAGTTTATTTGTCCCAGCCAGGTCTTAGAGTTGATGTGGGCGTCGGGTGCCGGCAACCGATTGCATCCGGAGTCTCCTGAGCAGCCCATTCCGGTCAAGAAGCAGGGCAAGTACAATATCACCCGCTGGGCGATTACGGGGCATGATGACTTGGGTATCAACACAGCGTGCTGGCGTATATATGAATCCCTAAAAACTGACCTTACTTCAAATGATGATGACTGGCGGGAGCTGTGCTACCTTTGGAGCAGTGACTTCCGGACACACATTACTGAGAAACGATGGAAGGCATATAAGGACAGATTGCTGACATTTGAAAAGAAGGTTGGGGCTGACAGATTTCGGTCACGATTGATAAGTATAACCGGATCGCAGCAAAATGATTTATTACCTGACTTACCGGCCGGTATGCATGTTGCACGAAATAGATATTACCTTACTGTTGAAACGGATGCGATTAATATCCGTCTGAACTGCCGGCGCGGGCTGGCAATTGATGCCCTGTGGTTCAAAGATATTTCGGAACACTGGCTGTGTGGAACAATGCACCACGGTTATTATGACGATATTAACTGGGGTGCCGATTATTATACAGGTCATCTGGTATTGGAATCGCCAGGCCATCGGAAGATTACCGATCTTGAGCCTGCCGAAGATATATCAGTTGCCTATGAACATGATTCTGAATCGATCAGGGTTCAGGGAAAAATCCAACTGGATTGCGGAGATCTGTATAAATCCTTTCATATTCACAGACGCAAAGGCCAATCTTTTATTGACATTAATTATCAATTGGACTGGTCAAAGCCCATGGTCGGTTCCCTTCGTCTCGGCTATATTACGATAAACCCCGAAGCCTTCTCTCAGCAAAACCTGTTTTACGCTACCCATAATGGCGGACATGAGCTTGAATATTTTAAAATAACCGAACCGATCAATCACGGAGAAGCAGTATCGTTTCTAATATCGGCAAAACATGTGCTCGGCTGCACCAGTTCCGTCATAAAACTGGGCGATCACAGACATCATATCAATGTTATTGTCGATAAATCAGCAAGCAATCAGGCAGGGATGATACACTACCAAAAGATCGGCGATTCTTACATTTGTCGTCTGATCTGGTCTGCCCGGGAGATGGACGATACATCCAGGACAACGGATGAGGCTGTTGACCCGCTTCGGTGTTCGTTGCGAGTGTATGCTCACACTCACACACAGCTTTGTGAGAAGGTGTGAGAATGTGGGAAAGGTGTAAGAAACAATTGAGGTGTGAATAAATATGTTGGATAAGCTTTAACCAGCCTGAAAACAGAAAACTGGAATTTAAAAGGGAATTCCCTGCCAGATCGAATTTATTAAAGACAATTGTGGCTTTTGCCAATGGAGCAGCCGGTTCAGGAAAAAAGTTATTTATAAAGCGATGTAGGAACTGAAGATTGGCCTCTTATGGGAAAAATGGCAACAAAATGTACCATCTACTTGAAGTAATGCTCAATGATATGGAAGCAGCTCCGAAGCTGTATCAGCCAACACAATTCTGGAAATATGGCGTGCAGAAAGTACTTGATGATATTCGTTGCCATGGTGTCAAACGATTTCGTGCTTTAAGTAGCGCTCTCGGCTTTTTTGTCCCAACATATGCTTTCCCTATCTTTTGCCAACAGTCTGAAGTTTGTCTGCAGATTGAAAGGATATTAGCCGAAAATACCGTACCACGCTGGCAACTTTCGCTTAATCAGTTTCTTTCCGGCAAGCTGCATGCATTTAATGACTATCGTGTATATCTGGCTACTTTGCAGGACAGCTATCCCTATCTGGATCGCGTCAGTGAAAGTAATGTGGGAGAACCTGTCGAGCAGTTCACCTTTGGGGGACAACGCTTTAGCCGCTCTTTTCTCAACTATCTCCTGGGATTAAATTTTTTGAAAATGTGCTGCGATCTTTCGCAGGTTAATACAGTGCTTGAAATTGGTGGTGGATATGGCACTCTTGGTGAAATCTTGCTAGGCGATACACGCAATCACTGTTTTTACGTTGACATTGACATTCCTCCAACCAGTTTTGTTTCCACATATTATCTTAAGCAGGTGATAGGCAAACCCTATGTCGGAGATTATTGTTCTTTAAAAGAGAAGTCTATTTTCGATATTTCTGCTTTGTCAGCCAAGTATAAAGCAGTCGTTTTATGTCCATGGCAATTGCCCAAAATCGAAGGCACCGTTGACCTATTCGTAAATTTTATTTCATTTCAGGAGATGGAGCCGGAAGTGGTCCGGAATTATCTCTATCATGTAGACCGCCTTCGTGCCAGATATATACTGATGCGCAACCTTCGGGAAGGGAAATCAAAAGCGAAAGAACCAGGAGAGCCAGGGGTGCTGGAGCCGATAACGGGGAAGGATTACGACCTGTTTTTGCCGAATTATCAGCTTGTTGCTACCAACACGGTGCCCTTTGGATACAAAACGGTCGACAATTTCCATTCCGAGTTGAGAGTCTATCAAAGAAAGAATTCTATCTAAGCTGTTCGACATATTTCCTCCATTCCTGAGGATCTACCCTATCTAATAAATTCAAGTGTTTTCATCGCTCCTTGATTCAGTTGAAGAAGGAATCCCGTATGGAAGGATGCATAATTTTCCTCAAGTTTTTGGCCTTTATGCCGATATTAACTATGAAAATAAAAATCCAGGACCGGAAAGGGGGATAGAAAAATTAATAGGTCCGAAAACACAGAATAAACAAAGGGCAAGGACGCCCGAAACAAAACCAAATTTCAAGGAGGAATAAAATCATGGCAATGGTAATCAACACAAACATCGGGGCACTTAACGCGCAGAGAAACCTGGAAAAGACCCAGAATCTGCTGGACAGATCCTTGCAGAGGCTCTCATCCGGCCTGCGCATCAACAGCGCCAAGGATGACGCTGCAGGGCTTGCGATCTCTGACAGGATGACCTCACAGATCCGCGGCCTGAACCAGGCGGTCAGGAACGCCAATGACGGCATCTCTCTGGCCCAGACGGCTGAAGGGGCAATGCAGGAAGTAACCAATAACTTACAACGTATTCGGGAGCTGGCAGTGCAGGCTTCCAGTGACTCTAACTCCGCTGAAGACAGGCAATCACTGAATGCTGAAGTAACTCAGCTGGTCGCAGAAATCAACCGTGTCGCCACGACCACGACTTTCAACGGGACCGTCCTGCTGGATGGCACATTCGGAAGTAAAAGCATTCAGGTAGGAGCCAATCAGAACGAAACAATTAGTATCTCAATAAGCAGCGCCAAGGCTGATTCCCTGGGCGTAGGATCATCTTCGAGTTATAGTACAAGTATAGCTGGTACTGCGACAACGGGAGCCCTTTCCGTAGGTGATCTTACAATCAACGGCTATCAAGTTGGCGCAACAACGTCCGACGGTGTCTCTTATGCGTCTGGCAGTGCCAGCGCAATCGCTATTGCCAACGCAATCAATGCGGTTACCGGAGATACAGGGGTTACTGCTACGGTAAGTGCAGCTTCAGTTGCAGGAACAGCGGTAACTTCAGGGAACGCTGCTATTAATGCTGGTGATGTATTAATCAATGGAGTGGATATCGGAGCGATTGCGGCGGCTGCGGATAGCGGGAGTGTGGATCGTGGTGCCGATGTCGCGGCTGCCATCAATGCAGTTACCGGCCAAACCGGTGTTACCGCAACCTTTAACACCAGTACCGGCGCGGTAACTTTGACTTCTGCCGATGGTCGCAATATTACCGTTACAACAGCCTCTGGTGTGACTGCTGCTCGAACCGGTCTTGGAACAGGCGATGCAGACGGCGATGTAACTACCACCCATTCATCAGTTAATTTATCTTCCTCTTCTTCAAGCGGCATAACTATTGGTGGTGATCATGAGGCCTATGCTGGGTTAACAGGTGGCTATACAGCCGCTACCGCAACAGCTGGTGCCGGTGTCTCCTCGCTTGATATTACCACCGCTGCTGGAGCAGCAAGCGCCATAACAATAGTCGACGCGGCTCTTGCCACCATAGATTCTGCCCGGGGTGATCTGGGCGCCATACAGAACCGTTTCGAGTCGACCATTGCCAACCTGCAGAGCGTCGCTGAAAACGTTTCCGCCGCTCGTTCCCGTATCATGGATGCAGACTTTGCAGCTGAAACGGCTGAGCTGACCAAGGCCCAGATCCTGCAGCAGGCCGGTGTCGCCATGCTGGCCCAGGCCAACATGCTGCCGCAGACTGTGCTGACTCTGCTTCAGTAATGAAGAAGGCTGAAGGCTGGAAGGAAGCTGAAGGCATAAACATCTAGCAGAAAGGCCTCGGAAATTCTTCCGGGGCCTTTTTCATTTGTTGGTTTAGAGATGATAGTTCCAACTTTGCTTTTTTTGGGGGGGGGGTAGATGAGAGAATATTTTTCACCCTTATGCCTCAGGTTCTGGGCGGTTGGGCAAGCTCATATTTTTCTTTCACTATTTTATATGCCTCGCGGGCAGCCTCGAGTTGACCATTTTCCAGGTAGCAATCTCCTATTTTTTTCAATAGGTTGATATTTTCGGGTATAGCTATAAATCCCTGTTCATAGGCGGCAATAGCATCGTTAATTTCGCCTGTCTGGAGTAAATGGTCACCCATATTTTCCCATAATATGGCGTATGATCTGTCTAACTCCACAGCCTTGTTGAGGTGGGTAATCCCATTGGTAAAATCCTGCATGGCAAAGAAAAGTTCAGCCGCTGTTGCATACAGATCAGGGTTGTCCGGAGTGAATTTAAGGGCGGCTTGCATACTTTTCAGGGCTCCATCCAGGTCCCCTTTTTTGAGAAGAAGTTCTCCATAGTGGCGATGAAATCCGGCAATTTGGTCATCCGTAATGCAAGGGGCGAGGTTTTTGTTCTCTTCTAACCCTTTATGCCAGACAGTCAGGATAGTTTCAACGTCATTGATTGTGCCCGATTCCAATGCAGATTTGATTCTAGTTAAATCACTTTCTGCCAAATAAATAATTTCCTGCTTAATCTTGGGGTGATTGCTGCAGTAACGGATTCCTTTAAAGAGCATTTTTCTGGACAGGTTCGAGTAAATCTTATCTTCCTGTATGCCTGCAAGATCAAAATAGATGCCACCAAGTCCCCGGCGGAATTCCAGCACACGTTTTGACATTGCCGTATCAGCCTCTTGGGCTTTTTGAAAATATCCTTCACTCTCTTCAAATTTTGATTGCCTGGCTGCAATAGCTCCACTGTAAAAGAGGACTTCGGCAGAGTCAGGGTTTAGAGCAAGAAGCTTTTCCAGCACAGGCTGGGCCAAAACAAGATTGCCTGTCTCAAAATAAAACTGAGCCAATTCGAAAAGGTTCTGTTCCATGTTCTTTTTTTGCTCAATTTTCTTAAGAATTATTTTCTCTTTCCTGTGGAAATTAATTATGTGCAATAGTCTATGCTGAAACATTGCCAGGATGTTTTTGCGAGCCTTATTAAGAGAGAGAAGACGTTCAAGGTTTTTAGTAAAACTGAGCATGAAATTTTCAGGTTGCTTGGCAAGGATAGTTATTTCATGAAGGCTGCATTCACTTTTTTTGACGTCTTCCATGGTGCCCTCTCCAAGAATCTGCCATATGTATAAATGCTTTCTATTATCCATTTTTTTTTCAAGGGATTCAGCATTACTAATTTTATTTTGTAACAGTATCGGGAGATCTGAAACAGATCTGGCTGCTCCGTTATTATTCTCGCTTCTAATATAATGCAGAATACTATGGATTAGCTTGTCATATTTATTGACTGTTTTGGACAGGGACTTTGTGTCATTTAAGGCTTTGTTGAGTCCGCTGAGGAGTTTTTTAGTATTGGAGAGGTTAGAGTCCTGGAGGGCGGTATGTAAGCGGCTGGGAAACTCGATAGTCTCAGAGCAGTAACGATCAATAACCTCTTGCAGGGGAAGAACTTCTGTGCCGGCTATATGGGCTCCTCCTTCCGTGGCATTGATGTAATGGGGGCCGGGGTTGCTTGCCATGATATGTTCAAGGTGATTTCTCATACTGAGAAATCCCCGGGTTGAAGGCACTTTTCCACCGCTGACTCCATCTAACCATACGGTATTTTGGTTTGTTACGCCTAACTCTTTTTTTATCTGATCAGGATCACTTAGAACAACTCCTGCTGCGTGATCCCTGTATTCGGGGAAAGCCAGATCTTGACCAATATAAATAATGGGCGAGCAGCCCATCATAATGGCAGCGGTTAAATTTAAATGAGCACAGGTGCTGGCTCCTGATGTCAGAATTTTTCCTTCCAGCATGGAATTGATCCAACTTTCTATGCTTTTCGTAGAAAATGTCCAGAAGATATTTGAGGCAGGAAAAATTTTATGGACCTCCGGAGTAACATAAGGGGCGGCAATTAATGATACATCTTTTATTTGATCAGCAGAATCGGCAATTTTTTCATAAGTTAATTTTTGGGGATCAATGGAAGTGATAAAATGCGGAGAAACCCCCTGAGCCAATAACGCGGGCAAAACTGCATCCACTCCGATTATGATTGCCTTGTCTTTAATCTTCGGCAA
>QMMV01000003.1 GCA_003647435.1 Deltaproteobacteria bacterium
CCCAGGCATCGGAAGCCGTTGCCCGAATAGACCCGAAGGAGATTGAATCAATCGTTGACATTGTCATACAAAAAAGGTTGCGTCCCCTTATCCAGCTTGTTGCAAAATCCCAGCGCGAGACAGGGTTTTCGCCCACGGAGATATTCGGCGGCATTGGGTACATATTGGGCCTCATGGGGATTGGCATGTATTTTAGATACCGCAAAGGCGGTAAGTCTTGAACATAGTTGAACCCTTTGCATACGGCAATTCGTTTGTCCACCGCCTTGACCCACGTGTAAAAATCATCACAGCGGCCCTGTATTCCATTGTGGTAGCCCTTACGTATGAATTGACCATCCTTTTTGTGTCCGCAGTCTCAGCCCTAGCGATCCTGGTCGCAGCCAGACTGCCCCTGAAGAAGGTGTTCTGGCGCTTGATTGTAGTGAATGGATTCATACTATCTCATAGGGATGCTTATCCTTAAAGGCTATGAACGATCAAGGCGCATTTACAACGCTATGCTCTGCCGTGGATTCAAGGGAAGGTTCTATATCCTTGAACCCTATGAATTTAATGCATCGGATTGGATTTTTGGGATTATCTCCTTGTTATTCATCGCCGGGCTGGTGGTAATACAATGGATACCAACAAAATTATTATAATACTTGAGGGAATAAGCTTCGCCTATCGAGGGAGCTCCCTGATATTTGATCGATTTGATTTTGAGTTCAAGCAAGGGGACAGGATTGGCCTTATAGGGCCAAACGGAAGTGGAAAGACCACACTTTTTCACATCATGATAGGGCTTCTCAAGCCCATGTGGGGCAGTGTAACGGCCTTTGGCAAAACAAGGATCAAGGAGATCGATTTTCGAGAAATGCGCAAAGATATCGGACTCCTTTTCCAGGATGCGGATGACCAGCTATTTTGCCCCACCGCAACCGAAGATATAGCTTTCGGTCCCCTCAACCTGGGCAAATCCCACGATGAGGTCCGTGAGATTGTTGAACATACCTTGGAGATCTTGGAATTGAAGGGTTTTTAAAACCGAGTAACATATAATCTCTCCAGCGGAGAAAAAAGTTGGTTTCGCTGGCAACCGTATTAGCAATGAGACCTGAAGCCCTACTATTGGATGAACCCACCACAGGGCTTGATGAAGATGTCACCAAAAGAATCATTCAAATCTTGAACAACCTGGATCTCTCATATATCATTGCATCACATGATAAAAATTTTCTAAATGAAACAACCCAGAAGATATGTAAATTAAATGATGGCAAGATAAGATAGATATATGGAGTAATTTTTCTGCCATTAAATATTAGGAAGAACCAAAAAACATGATATAGGCGATTGTTATGCACATCAAAAAGTATAGACGCCGGAAAAAGCTTAAAGAACTTCCGGCTATTGTTCTTACTGCCTTCGGTACAACAAAAAAAGGCAAGGCTGTATATCAGCCACTTGACAGTTTAGTGCATAGTGAATTCAAAGATTACGATGTTTCATGGGCATATACTTCGGAGATAATCCGGGAAAAAACAAGTAAGGCAGGCATCTTGCAAATCCTTGCATCCCTTGAAGAGCGAGGTTTTACCAAGATTGTTGTTCAGCCGCTTCTGATCTTTCCGGGAACTGAATATGATATCCTTACAGATACGTGCCAGGCCTTTCCCTCTCTCAAGGTTCTGGTGGGAGAGGCACTGCTTCATCGGTGGCATTTTGTAGAACAGGTACTGGATGTTATCTCAAAAGATTTTATCTCTCCTGAAGAAGGAGTCAACCTGCTCGTTGCACATGGCACACCACTGTCTAACGATTCTGCAAACATTATTTACTTAGGGCTTGATAATATTCTCTCCAGGAGGTTTAAAAACGTTTCTTTTTGTTCGGTCGAAGGGATCCCTGATAGCGAAGGTATATTTAGAAGAATTCAAGGGAATTTCTCTTCCTCTCATTCAGGCAAAATCAAGTTAAGAGCCCGCATTATACCCTTCATGTATGTTACAGGTCTTCATGTTGAACAGGACATTTTAGGGGAAAAGGAAAGCTATAAAAAGCGTTTAGAAGAGATTGGATTTACCGTGGAATGTTTGACCGTTGAGTATCAAGGGGAACGGTTTTATAAAGGACTCGGTTTTTATGAAGAAATAAGGGAATTCTTTCTCGATAGGATAAGGCGTTCCCTGGATCTTATAAGATTTTATTAGTGAGCACTTGATGAACATAAATATCTTCAATGAGACAATTACGTATCAACCACTCGACAAATCTTACAGGGGTCTCTTTCCCTTCAAAATCGCCACCACGTCTTATATCTATCCTGACAACATCCTTCCGAACATAAGGATGCTGGCCCCATATTTAGACGAGATAGAGCTGGTGCTCTATGAAAGCGGCAGCCTCCCAACAAGCAATGAGATAACCGCACTGGCCGAAATACGCGAGGAACACGGTCTTACCTACAATGTCCACCTCCCTATTGATATCTTTTTAGGGGATCTGAACCCCGCGATTCGAAATTACGGGGCAGGCATGGTTCAAGAGATTATCAAATTGACGGGTCTGCTCAGGCCGTCCACCTATACGGTCCACCTTTCGCTGAAGAACCCAGATGGCCACATTCATGCAGACATCGGTCAATGGAGAATGCGCCTTTCCAAAAGCATAGAAGAAATTCTTAGAAGAGTCGTCACACCGAGACAGATTTCTGTTGAGACGCTCGATTATCCTTTGGACCTTATAGAAGAAATTATTGAAGCGTTTGATATCTCGGTCTGCCTTGATTTTGGACACCTGATTTTGTACGAGCACTCAATTGTCGATTATGCGAAGCGATACCTGGCACGAGCAACTGTTGTCCATCTGCATGGAGTCAGGCATGGCCGCGATCACTTATCCTTGGAGGCGCTGGACGAAAATCAGATGAAGACTATTTCGTCAATCCTTGATAATTTCACTGGTACTGTATCAATTGAAGTTTTCTCTTTTCATGACTTAACAACCTCACTTGAACTCTTGGAACAATATTGCTGTCACAAAAGGTGAAGTAAGGAAGGAGAAATGACCAAAGCCATCATGTTTTTGGGAACCGGCAGTGATGTGGGGAAATCCATTGCAGCAACTGCCTTCTGCCGGATTTTTAAAAGAAGGGGATACAAGGTCGCTCCCTTCAAGGCCCAGAATATGTCCAACAACTCCTATGTTACTATGGAAGGAGGAGAGATCGGCCGGGCGCAAGTGGTACAGGCCGAAGCTGCTGACGTATTGCCCTCAGTACACATGAATCCAATCCTCCTGAAACCATCCTCAAACCTGGGTTCCCAGATTATCCTGCATGGAAAGGTATTTGGCCAGATGGAGGCCCTTGCTTATCATGACTTCAAACCCAGGCTGAAAAACGCAGTTTTGGAATCCTATGAGCGGCTGGCCAGGGAATACGACCTTATTGTCATGGAGGGGGCCGGGAGCTGTTGCGAGATGAACCTCAAAGAGAATGACCTTGTGAATTTTTCCGTGGCAAAGGCGATGAATGCGCCCTGCATTCTAGTTGCGGATATTGATCGAGGAGGCGTTTTTGCACAGATCATCGGGAGCCTTCATCTTATGACTAGAAAAGAGAGAGAGCTTACCGTCGGCTTTCTAATTAACAAGTTTCGCGGAGACCCGAATCTTTTTTCATCTGGGATTGAATACATTGAGAAAAAGACCGGCAGGCCCGTTTTGGGTCTGATTCCATTCTATCGGGGCATTCTCATCGATTCTGAGGACTCTGTTGCGGTCCAGGAGGATAAACGAAAACCCAGGCCAGTTGGTCCAGCTTCAGTCAACATAGCCGTGGTAAGATTCCCTTCCATTTCTAATTTTACGGACCTGGAAATACTTGAAAGAGAGCCGGACGTAGTCGTCAATTACCTCTTTCGCCCCAAGGAGTTATCAGGCGATTACGATTGTCTTATCCTGCCAGGAGCGAAGAATGTGATGGAAGATGCTGCCTGGCTAACTCGAACCGGCTGGAAAAAGGTCATAGGGAGGTTTGTAAAAGGAGGGGGAAGAGTGCTTGGTATCTGCGGAGGGTATCAGCTCTTGGGAGAGAGGATCAAGGACCCATTGGGAGTGGAATCGGATCGAAGGGAGGTAAAGGGCCTTAATCTTCTTCCCATAGAAACGTTGCTTGAAGATCAAAAAGTGGTGCGTAAGGTCACGGGCATCTGTTTAATGAATGGGAAAAGGGTCAGGGGCTATGAGATCCACATGGGCCGGAGTAAGGCTTTACGGCGCAAAGGGGAGATATTTCTAAGGATTCACCAAACGGGAGATAAAAGGTCATGGGATGATGGTTGGCGCACAGCAGGGGGCCAAATTGCAGGGACTTATGTCCACGGGATACTGGATCACTCGGGCTTCAGGGGTGAATTTCTTAACAGTCTTCGAAGGTCCAAGGGGCTAGAGGAAAGAGCACCCAGAGGGGGAAGACTCGGACGTTTTCACCAGTATGACCTGCTAGCCGATCACTTTGAGACACACTGTGACGTGGAAAAGACCCTTTCCCTCATGGGCCTGCGCCAGGAGAAGGATCATGTTTAAGACCAAATATGAGCGTGGATGCATGCTGGTTTTGGGAGGAGCCAAAAGCGGAAAGAGCCGCTTTGCCCTGGATGTGTGCAATGCCTTGAACAGGAAACGTATTTTTCTGGCGACGGCTCAGGCCATGGATCAAGAAATGGAGGAACGGATCCTGCGGCACCAGGCCGAACGGGGATCGGAGTGGCTTACGGTGGAGGAACCGTTCAGGGTCGCCTCTACAATTCGTAAAATGGACAAACAAGACACGGTTATCATGGTTGATTGTCTGACCCTCTGGTTGAACAATCTGTTCATGAAATATGGAGAGGATCGGGAAGAGGTTAATCGGAATATCGAAGATCTCGTGAGACAATTATCCGACGTTCATGGTGCGGTCGTGGTAGTGAGCAACGAAGTCGGCATGGGCATTGTTCCCGAAAACCCGCTGTCTCGAAGATATCGCGATACCGCAGGCCTCTTGAATCAACGAGTTGCCGGTATGGCCGATACTGTAGTAGCGGTCCTAGCCGGACAGCCTCTGGTGTTAAAGGATGCAGGGTGACGCCCTTTTTCAGGAGATATTGATTTTTAGCTGTCTGGGAGAAGACAGGCACCCTATGGTGGTCCCTTTGAACAAATGAGCGTATTGATATGGATCCGCTGCTGGAAAAACGTGTAAAGATCGCCCGGCTCTGTATCGCTGGAACCCATAGCGGGTGCGGTAAGACCACTGTTTCCCTAGGGATCATGGCCGCCCTTGTGATGAGAGGTTACACTGTCCAGCCTTTCAAGGTGGGTCCTGATTTCATTGATCCAGGTCATCACAGAAGGGTGACCGGAAGGGATTCCCACAACCTGGACGGATGGATACTAGACCCTGAGCATAACCGGCAGATCTTTGAACGCTATGGCCATGATGCGCATGTGTCTGTAGTTGAAGGCGTCATGGGCCTGTTTGATGGGTTCTCCGGCAGCGATGAAGCCGGCTCAACGGCCCAGATGGCCAAGTGGCTTGATCTGCCTGTAATCCTTATCATAGATGCCAGGGCCATGGCACGATCCGCTGCTGCGGTTGCCCTGGGCTTTTCCAGGTTTGATCCCGATCTTTCACTGAAAGGCATCATTTTTAACCGCGTGGGGAGTAAAGGTCATGCTCAAGTGATAGAAGATGCACTGCGTTCCAGTACCGAGCTGCCGTTATTCGGGTGTTTGCCTTATAATGAGGAACTTGAAATCCCCTCCAGGCACCTTGGGCTTGTAACACATGAGGATTTTGGCATGGGTGAAAACCTTATCCGGCAACTGGCCAACTGGATCGAGGAGAACGTGGACCTGGTCCGTCTCATGGAATGCCTGGATCTGCCTGACAGACCAGCAGTGCAGGCAATAGAAATGGCAAGGGATACGCAGAGGCACACAGAAGCAAAGACCAGAATAGGCATTGCGATGGATGAGGCATTCTGTTTTTATTACCTGGAGAACCTGAGGCTTCTAAGGGAAGCGGGAGCTGCGCTTGAATTTTTCTCCCCCCTTCACTCAAAACACCTGCCTAAAGGCATAAAAGGCCTGATCTTAGGAGGAGGTTATCCCGAACTCCACTGCAAGGCCCTTTCCCAGAATCATGATCTATTGAATGAGATAAGGATGTTCGCTTTAAGCGGAAGGCCGGTTTATGCGGAGTGCGGCGGTCTTATGTTCCTTATGAAAGAGATCCGTGACCTAAAAGGACATTCCTATCCCATGGCAGGCATCTTTAACATGACCGCACAGATGGAGAGACGGTTGAATGCCCTGGGTTACAGGGAGGTAATAACCCGGAAAGAGAGCATGTTAGGCCCTTCCGGCACAAGGGTCAAAGGCCATGAATTTCACTACTCCCTTATCAGTAATATAGGAAGCCCTGTTGAATGTATATACTCCATGAACGATCGAAATCTGCGTCTCAATAAAGATGAAGGTTTTTTCAAAAACAGGGTGCTGGGATCCTATGTCCACCTGCACTGGGGGTCCAATCCAGAGGTGGCAACCTGCTTTGTGGACTATTGCCGCAGGTTTGACGGTTGATGAAGACAAGGAGCCATAATGAGTAACAACCATTTGACTGTTGAGCCTGGTGAAATAGAAAATAAATCATTTGCCATCATAGAATCGGAAGTCCCCGAGCCCCGTCCCTTTCAAGGAGAAGAGTGGCAGGTTGTCCGGAGGATGATTCACGCCACGGCCGACTTTGAACTGTTATCTCTTGTTAAATTTCACCCTGACGCAGTCAAGACCGGTACCACTGCCTTGAAATCAGGCTGCCTGATTGTGACGGATACGGAAATGGCCCGCACTGGCATTCCTGCAAGACGTATGGAACGACTTGGATGTCAGGTCAAATGCTACATGAATGACCCAGCCGTGATAGACAGGGCTTCCAAGGAAGGCCTGACCCGCGCTGCCGTGGCCGTGGACCACGCCGCATCCCGGCTGACTAATAATATTTGTGTTATTGGCAATGCCCCCACTGCCCTTTTGAGAGTCCTTGAGGTTATCAGGAAAGGGCAATGCAAACCTGCATTGATAGTGGGTATGCCGGTGGGCTTTGTAAACGCAAAAGAATCAAAAGAGCTGCTTGCTTCACAGAGTCGGGTCCCTTTTATCACAATCATGGGTCGAAAAGGCGGATCTGCCCTGGCGGCATCGGTGGTAAACCAGTTGGCCGAGTTGGCCCTGGAACAGGAAAAGGGATAGTTGATCAATGCCTAAAAAGCGACTTCGCCATGGCTTTACAACCGGCTCCGCCGCGGCCGCCGGGGCAAAGGCAGGGGTTCTTTATCTTGGGGGGCTGGGTTTTGTCAGAAGGGTGGAGATTCCTCTCCCCATTGGGGGGAGACTTACGATTCCAATCTCAACAGTATCAACCAATGGAAAGGGTTGTTCCGTCACAGTAATAAAAGACGCCGGTGATGATCCTGATGTCACCCACAAGGCCAGGATAACAAGTATGGTGCGGCTGTTGCCTGAAGGCAAGGATGGAGAGATCATTATTAAAGGAGGCAAGGGGGTGGGAAAGGTTACCAGACCCGGTCTCCCCGTGCCTGCGGGGGAATGGGCTATAAATCCTGTTCCCCGAAGACAGATAACCGAGGCTGTTCTGGAGGGCTTGAATGAAACAGGGGTTAAGGGCGCTGTTTCAGTAATCATTGAGGTTACCAATGGCGAAAGGATCGCCAAGAAGACCCTGAATCCCCGATTGGGAATTATCGGAGGCATCTCTATTCTAGGAACGAGTGGGACGGTCATACCCTTTTCCAATCAGGCCTATAAAGACACCATCACCATGTCCATGGATGTTGCAAGGGCTGCAAAGCTTTCTACCATTGCCCTTGCTACCGGAGCTAAAAGCGAGCGTTTCCTGAAAGAACAGCGCCCCAATCTTCCGGATATATCATTTATCCAGGTGGCCGATTTTTTCTCGCTTTCGCTTAGAGAGGCCAATAAGAGAGGCTTTAAGGAGATCCTTTATTCCTGCTTTTTCGGAAAACTGGTCAAGATGGCCCAGGGATATCCCTATACACACGCGCGGAGATCCGAAATTGATTTTAATGAACTTTCTGATTGGTACATGGTAATCGGCATGCATAGAGACAGGGCAAATAGGATACGGAAAGCCAACACGGCCAGGGAAGCACTTGGATTGATTTCAGAGGATAACAACAGGGATGCGGTGATTAGGGATATTATGAAAAAAGCCCTTTTTTCAGCGAGAAGATTTGCCGGGTCGGGGCCTGAAATCAGCTTCTATCTCTTTGATTTTGAGGGCAGTCTCCTGGCGAACATGACGGATACGGGAGTGAACAAATGAAAAGGGTTCATGTTGTCGGAGTGGGCCTAAATCCTCTGGATATCCCTTGCCGGTTGTCTGAAAAGATCTCGAATGCTCAGGTACTCGCCGGAGGAAAGAGACTGCTCTATTGGTTCAAGGATCATCCTGCCCGAAGGATCATCATAGAAAGCCCTGTTTCAGAGGCTGTCAAAAGAATCAAAGAGGAGGCCGTAGCGGGGAAACAGGTAGCTGTCCTGGCCGATGGCGATCCCATGTTCTTCGGCATAGGGAGTCTTCTGGCCAGGACACTCGGAAAAGAGAATATCGTCATCTACCCAAATGTGACCATTCTCCAGGTTGCGGCCGCAAGGCTCGGGATTCCCTGGAACAATATGCCCACGGTTTCCCTCCATGGACGGAGGGATTTGATGCCGCTCTTGAGGGCGCTTGTTAAAAACGACCGGGTTGCGGTTTTTACAGATCCTGATTTTCATCCCGCCAGGGTGGCAGATGAACTTATCCGGAAAGGGGTAGACGCCTTTTCTATGTTCGTGTTTGAAAATCTGGCAAGGGACTCTGAAAAGCTGGAACATCTCCCACTGGAAGAAGCGGCGAAGAGGACATTTTCGCCCCTGAATTTTATTATCCTTGATCGCATTGAGAAGCCAGCAATTCCTTTACATCTCGGCATGGACGATGACCTTTATCTTCATCAGGAAGGTCTGATCACTAAAAAGGAGATCCGGGCTGCCGGGCTTGCGGCCCTTGAAATAATGCCTCATCATACAATCTGGGATCTGGGCGCAGGCTGCGGATCGGTTGCTATTGAGGCTTCGCTGCTTGCCGATAAGGGAGTTGTCTTTGCCGTTGAGAAGGACCCTGAAAGGGTCCATCTAATCAGGCGGAATATCGGGCGAATGGGTGCTTACAGTGTAGAGGTCATACACGGAGAGATACCGGATTGTCTGGAGTCCGTTCCTGATCCTGATAGGATATTTATTGGCGGAGGTCTTGGTCGTGATAATCAGGTTCTTGAGACGACTACTGGCAGGCTGAAGCCGGGCGGGAAGCTGGTCCTCCACATCGTGCTCATGGGCTCTTTTTCAATAACACGGGAGTATCTGGAATCCTTACAATGGTCTTATTCGATAAGCGAGGTGCACATCTCTCGCTCCACAGAAATCGCATGCGATCTGAGGATGGAGGCCCTGAACCCGGTTTATATTGTGAGCGCAAGGAAACCGCAAGATTGAGGATGCTGACATGAAAAAGAAATGCCTGGTCTATTTTGTGGGCGCGGGTCCGGGAGACCCGGATTTGATTACTGTCAAGGGACGGAAATGCATACAAGATGCTGATCTTGTCCTTTACGCAGGTTCCCTTGTGCCCAAAGAGGTTGTGGCCTGCGCAAAGGAATATGCAGAGGTGGTTGACTCATCATCCATGATCCTGGATGAGACCCATGCCATGATCCTTGAAACGGTGAGATCGGGAGGATCAGTAGCCCGCGTGCATACTGGCGATCCTTCCCTTTATGGGGCTGTCAAGGAGCAGATGTTTCTCCTTGACAGGGATGGCGTGAGCTATGAGGTTATTCCTGGCGTTACCGCGGCATTCGCAGCGGCCGCGGCGGCAAGGGTGTCCTTTACTTTGGCGGAAAAGACCCAGTCCCTTATTTTCGCAAGGCTTGAGGGACGAACTGCTGTGCCTGAAAAGGAAAGTCTTAAAGAGCTTGCCCGCTCAAACTCGTCTATGGCTATCTACCTTTCATCCACTAATCCTGAAGCAGTAGAAAAGGAATTGATGGAAGGGGGTTATCCGGAAGATACACCGGTGGTCATAGGTTACAGAATAGGCTTGCCGGATCAGAGGATAATTACTACGTGCATCTCATTACTTGCAAGGGATGCCAAACAAGCAGGCATTAACAAGCAGGCTGTATTTCTGATCCTGCCGGGACAGCAGGATGATCCTATATTCTCCAAGCTGTATAGCCGGGACTTCTCCCACGGCTTCAGACAATGAAAAAGACTGCAATATATGCCCTGACACCCCAGGGCGCCAATCTAGGACGGATACTAGCCGAGAAAATGCATGGCGATCTTTTTTTGCCGTCTCGTATTGCGGATGCTTATGGAGGCATGCCCTTTAATCATCTTATGGAGGCTGTAACCGAAAATTTTTCCCAATATCCAAGGCAGATCTTCATCGCGGCCACAGGAATCGTGATCAGGGCCATTGCGCCTCACTTGCGGTCCAAGAATTCGGACCCTGGAGTAGTCGTCCTTGATCAGAAAGGAAGGTATGTTATCAGTCTGGTTTCAGGACATCTGGGGGGAGCCAATGCCCTTGCCGAAGATGTGGCTCAATTGACTGATGGACAGGCTGTGATTACAACTGCCTCAGATACAGAAGGAGTGCCTTCCATTGATCTTCTTGCAAAAGAGCGCAACCTCTTCATCGCCAATATTAGAGCAGTGAAAAGGATCAACATGGCCATACTTGAAGGGAAGCCTGTCCAGATATATGATGCGGAAGATCGACTGGGCCTGAAAAATATGGATATGCCGGGATTGGTCGTGAACCGGGTCGAGAGAGAAGTGCAGTATGATATTGAAACCCCCGGAGTATGGGTCAGCTGGAGGCGCAAGACGCCCGCCCCGGGCGGGGATAAACTGCTGCTACTTCACCCAAGGTGCCTTGTTGCAGGGATAGGCTGCAACAGCGGGACGACAAAGCGGGAAATTCTCGGATTGATTAAAGCCGCATTCCAGGAAAATTCCCTTGCCCTGGAAAGTCTGAGATGTATTTCCACCATTGAGGAGAAAAGGGATGAAAAAGGTCTTATTGATACCGCCTGTGAGTTAGGCGTTCCCCTCATATTTGCAGACCCTTCGGAAATAAGATCCATTGATGTGCCGCACCCTTCAAGTGTGGTCGAAAAACATATGGGAGTTTTAAGCGTATGCGAAGCAACCGCTATCCTAAAATCGGGGAAAGGCAGGCTCCTGGTCCCCAAGACCAAGAGCCTGAACGTGGCCCTGGCCGTGGCCCTGGAAAGTTGACTATAGTCAGTCTTGGGCCTGGCGATCCCCAGTATCTGGCTCCAAAGGCGAGAAAAGCCCTCATGCAGGCTGAAGTCATTGTAGGATACAAGACCTATATTGATCTTATTGAACCCGAACTTCTTATGGAGAAAGAGACAATCTCAACAGGTATGATGAAAGAAATCATCCGATCTCAAATGGCTATTGATAGGGCCTGCCAGGGAAAGGATACGGCTGTGGTCTCAAGCGGCGATGCAGGCATATACGGAATGGCCGGATTAGTGCTGGAACTTTTGGCTGAACAGGGCCTTATGGGGGATGTGGAAGTGGAGGTGATACCGGGTATTCCGGCCCTGTCCGCTGCAGCCGCCCTCTTAGGTGCTCCGCTGATGCATGATTTCGCTGTCATCTCTCTGAGTGATCTCATGACTCCATGGGAGCTGATCCAGCAACGGGTGGAAGTCTCTGCCAAGGCCGATTTTGTCCTGGTTATTTACAATCCCAGGTCCAAAAAAAGGGACTGGCAACCGGGAGAGGTGCGAGAGTTGATCCGGAAGTATCGGGACGACCATACGCCGGTGGGAATTGTGAGAAATGCCATGAGACAAGGGCAGTCTATACAGATTACGACTCTTTCTCATCTGGATATAGAAGGTATTGACATGCTCTCTATCCTTGTGGTGGGCAATTCCAGAACTCGATTAATAGGCGGGAAGATGGTGACTCCAAGAGGATACCTGGAGAAGCATGGTATTGAAAATCTTCAAGAAGGAGGTAGCAGTGAGAATGTGGAACCAAGCAGCCGAACAAATTAAACCACTTTCAAAGAGTTGGCTCGACCGGGCCAGGACGAGGCTTGATAGTTTGACCAAACCCAGGAACAGCCTGGGGTTCCTGGAGAAGATGGCGCAACGGGTCGTGGCAATCCGTCAAGAGGAGGCCCCGTCCCTCAGAAAAAAGGAGGTCCTTGTCTTTGTAGGCGACCATGGTGTTGTATCAGAAGGGGTTAGTGCATATCCGCAGGAGGTCACGGCCTTGATGGTCGGAAATTTCCTTAGCGGAGGGGCGGCAATCAATGTGCTTGCCCGTTGTGCCGGGGCGGAGGTATCGGTGATCGATATCGGTATGAAGGAGGATCTCCAAGATGCCCGTGGCCTGATACAAAGAAAGGTCAGGAAAGGTGCCGGAAATATCGCCAGAGAACCGGCTATGACGGTTGAAGAGGCGGAAAAGGCCATGAATGTGGGTATGAGGATAGCCGAAGAGGCTTACGATAGAGGAGTTTCCATGATAGCAACCGGAGATATGGGCATCGGAAATACCACCCCCTCATCCGCGCTCTTTTCGGCCCTGCTTCCGGCGGATGTTGCTGATGTGACGGGAAAGGGAACGGGCCTTGATGAGGAAGGCGTCAAACATAAGATTCAGGTGATAGAACAGGCTCTGAAGGTTAATCGTGCGTCTATAAAGGATCCCGTTTCAACCCTTGCAGCCCTGGGAGGGTTAGAGATTGCCGCCATCTGCGGTCTCTGTTTAGGAGGCGTAGCACGCAGGATGATCGTTGTGGTCGATGGTTTCATATCGAGCGCGGGTGCACTGGTTGCCATGCGCCTGAATCCGGTCATCAAAGATTACCTTTTCTTTTCCCACCAGTCCTCTGAAAAGGGGCACCGGATTTTTTTTAAAAAGGAAGCTATACGTCCGATCCTTGATCTGGATCTACGTCTCGGAGAGGGGACCGGGGCCGCTTTGGTCATGCAGCTGATTGAAGACTCAGTAAGGATCTATAATGAAATGGCAACCTTTGAAGAAGTGGGGATTGAGCCGGGCGCATGAAAGGAGAAGTCGGAAACCAGAAGCCTGAAGATGGAAAAAAATCACCAATTAAAGGACTGGGAGGTGCTCTCACAACCTTGACCCTGGTTCCATGGCCTGGGAGGGAAAGCGAAGATCTTCCTGATTCACTTCCTTGGTTTCCTCTGGTGGGCCTTTTTGTTGGCCTGATACTTTATGGAATAGGACGCATGTGGAGCTTGCTCTCGTTTACTCAATGGCCAGCAGGTGCCGCCCTTGCCATGGTAGCCGTTGAAGTATGGTTGACAGGGGGCCTGCACCTGGACGGGCTGGCTGATTGGGCCGATTCGGTGGGAGGTCTCTTCGACAGGGAAAAAAGACTCGCCATAATGAAGGATGTTCGCGTAGGTACCTTTGGGATCCTGGCCCTGATATTGGCTTTGGCAGCTAAATGGCTTGCCTTTAAAAGGCTGTTGTCATCAGGCTCCACTATCTGGCTTCTGAGCGTATTCACGCTTTCGAGGGGTATGATGGTGGAATTAATCACCACGTTCCCCTATGCGAGAACAGGCGAAGGTATGGCTAAGCCCTTTGTGAAAGGGGCTTCTCAAAAACACAGAATTATCTCACATGTCCTTTCCCTCGGGTTTTGCCTGTTCTACGGTCCCCTGGGGTTGGCACTTTTCGGTTTCGCTGGGTTTATCACATGGCTGTTTGGGGCGCATTGTCGGCATCAGTACGGAGGGATCACAGGCGACCTCCTTGGAACGGCCAATGAAATGGTAGAAGTCGGTCTCCTCATGGTGTGTGCGTTGCCGGGGAAAACCATCCTCAGCTATACAGGGTGGTCATGGGTTTTTTAATGAAAACACAGGCCCAGTATCGGCATGGTGGGGCCCCTGAGTTTGATCTTCGCCGGTTTAACTTGCCACACAAGCGGGTATGTGATTTCAGCGTTAACCTTAACCCTCTGGGCTCACCGATGATGGTTAGAGAGAAATGGTCGGAGTTCTTTTTGGCTATTGAGAACTATCCAAGTATTCATGGGGATGGAGTGACTCGATACTATGAAGATAGATTCGGCATACCCTCCCGAAATTTCCTGGCCGGAAACGGTTCCACAGAGATGATCTATCTGGTGCCAAAGGTCTTTCGTTTCGAACACGTATTGATCGTCACACCTTCATACCATGACTATGAGCGAGCTTCGATAATGGCCGGAACAAAGGTGACTAGGTTCCCTCTTCTATCCAAGAACAGATTCTCATTGTCCAATGTGAATGAAATGATTAGGTCCCTTAAGAATTCAGACGCACTCTGGCTTGGAAGACCCAACAATCCCACCGGCACACTGATGCCGAAGGAAATCCTCTTGGAGCTTGCCAGGATGTTTCCTCAAAAATGGTTTATTATCGATGAGGCGTTCATCCAGTTTGTGGACAGGTGGAAAGAGCAAAGTCTTCTTTGTGAAGAGCCAAAGCCGAATATCCTTATTATCCACTCGCTCACGAAGTTCTATGCCCTCGCTGGACTCAGACTGGGGGGCGTTGTGGGGTCTGCGGAGGCTATTTCACGCTTAAGACAGGCAAAAGAGCCATGGACCGTCAATGGAGTGGCAGAGAAAATCGCGCCGCTGCTCCTTCAATGCGCCGATTATGAGCAGGAGGCCCGTTCTTTGGTGGCAAAGGAATACAAGAAAATCTTTCGAAAGCTTGCAATGTTGGATGGAATCACCCCGTTCCCCTCAACTGCAAATTTCCTCCTCTGCCAGTGGCACAAAACCGAGAACTTGGATGACCTGATGCGTCATCTTCTCTCACGGGGTGCATATGTTCGGGACTGTCGAAATTTTCCTGGCCTCGAAGAAGGTTTCTTTCGCGTGGGTTTTAGGGCTCCCCGGGAAAACGACCTGTTGCTTTCGTTACTTTCTTCCTTCTAGGATCGATCTTTTTGGAGTCTATGATCGGGCATGATTGAACTGGCAGGTATCATTTTTTTCGGTTTTCTGTTTGATGTGTTCTTTGGGGACCCGCACTATAGATACCACCCCATCAGAATCATTGGCCAATGCATCACCATTTCCGAGAAGGCACTGAGACACTTGGGTTTGAACGGGAAGGTGGGCGGCTTCCTTTTAGTGTTGACGATGCAAATGGGTTCCCTGTTCTGCTATCTAACGGCGAGCTTGTCTCTCCATAGCCTGTATTGGCCACTCGGCACGGCTTTTGATCTTTTCATCTGCTATTCATGTCTTGCCCTAAAAGATCTCGTCGTCCACATCAAGCCGGTGATTCATGCCCTGGAAACAGGAGATCTGCCTGAAGCACAAAAGAGGATAGCACTGGTCGTAGGCCGCGATGTTCAGTCTTTGTATGATAAAGGGGTGGCCAGGGCCGCTGTGGAAACACTGGCTGAAAATTTTGTGGATGGCTTTCTTTCGCCCGTCTTTTGGTATCTGTTGGGAGGAATCCTTGCATGTGTTCTTGGCTTGTCTCCGGTGATAACAGCCTTGAGCTTTATGCTTGCTTTCAAAGTGGGAAGCACACTGGACTCTATGGTGGGGTATAAGAGTCCGCGATTCTTGGACTTTGGGTGGGCAAGCGCAAAACTGGATGATATGATGAACTTTATCCCTGCACGTTTATCCCTTATCATCCTCTTTTTCGGGGCCTGGATTAGCGGCCTCCATCCGTTGGATGGGCTACGAGTAGTACGGAGAGACAGATTGAAACACGACTCCCCCAATGCCGCGCATGCGGAAAGTTTCTTCGCCGGGACCCTCGGCAGTCGCCTCTGCGGACCCGTCATGTATCATGGCAGACTAAAAAACAAGCCCTGGCTGGGCTATGGAAACAGTGATCCGGGGCTGGCAGACATACGCAAAGCGGTCCTTCTTGTCAAGTGGTCGGGATGGATTTCGTTACTCTTGTCCATCTCGGCGTTGGTTTTCCTTGACTAAGAACACCGCGGGACTGTGAGCATTCCTGGTCGTATCATGGAGAACGTCTGTTTCATCTTTTTTCTATTCGTCATCTAAGAGATACGAAATACCTTTTCAATTTGGGAGTTCTGAATACATGGAAAGCGGAATACTATATGGAATAGGTGTGGGGCCTGGAGACCCTGAGTTGATTACCCTCAAGGCAGTAAGAATCTTGCGGCTTGTGGATGCTGTTTTCGCGGCAGCCTCGCCACAAAAAAGTCATTCCCTGGCCTCTCAGATTGCCTCGTCTCATCTGAAAGAAGGTGTATCAGTAAGGCTTCTTAACTTCCCCATGACCCGTAAGGAGGATGAGCTCAAATCTGCTTGGCTGGAAAACGCTCGGAAGGTGTTGAGCATTCTCAAGCAAGGAAAAAACGTTGCGTTTCTCACCCTTGGGGACCCCATGACCTATAGCACCTTTGGTTACCTGATGCGAACCATAAAGGAGATAGCACCCGATACCCCCATAGAGATCGTCCCGGGCATAACCTCCTACCAAGCCGGGGCTGCCACTTGTGGCTTTGTGCTGGCAGAAGGGGAGGAATCCTTTACTGTGATATCAGGGGCACTTGGAGCCCAGAGGTTGAAAGAGGTTGTCAAGCATTCAGACAGTGTGGTGATGCTCAAGGTATATCGGAGCTACAACGAGATCAGGAATATCCTGGAAGACCTGGATCTAGCCGACAATTCCATACTTATATCCCAGTGCGGACTGAATGGGGAACGTATTATCCGGAACATTAAAGGGAGTACCAACAAAACTCCCCCTTATCTTTCATTCCTACTTATCAGAAAGGATAGGCCCAAATAGAAGAAAAGGGACCCGAGCCATCAGTTCCAGCAAAGCCCAAAAATCCTGATCCCCCTGACACAGGAAAATGTGGTAATAGTGAGTTCAAGTAGCGAGGCCCTGACAGGCCTAGTAGGTCAGGCGATAGAGGTGATAAGGTAAATGTATGCGTATTTGTGAAGCAACGGTGTTTCTCATTAGCCTTGCATGGCTAGGAAATGCCATAGATTTGAATGTGCTGTTCAAAGCTCAGATTTTCTCTTGACAACCAGTCTATAAACATTTAGTAAGTAATCTCTAAAGGAATTCGTAATAAGAAGTTGCGATTCTAAAAAAGCTTAACTGAAAAAATAAGCCAGGAAGGCTTTGATAGGTGAGAAGACCTACCGATCCTTTTTGGCTTTTTTGTTTCTATGACAGTTAGTGACACTGTTTTCTAACTGATTATTGCAACAGGTGTGGATATGAATGCAGCAGAAGCACTGAGGTCTATCCAGTACGATCTAATGGAATATATTCAGGAAAAGGTGAATGTTGATTTTGACAATTTTCTCCAAATGCCTGTTACATTCACCTATAGAAGGAAAAGGCATGGTATTAGAGAAATTCTTGCTCGTTTCAGAACTCAATCAAAACGTCATATAAATGGTTACCTGATAAGAGCTGATGATAACGAAGTGTATTTTCTCTACTTCCATTTCCTGGATAGCAACCCTAAGGGTCCACTTAATATTGGCAGCTGGGTTTTAAGTTTTAGGGTTTTAGATGATAGGGAATTGATGTCATTATACAGGGAGGAAAGGAAGATGTTGCTCAATATGACGCTCAAAACAGTGGCTGATTTCCACGGCCATCTGTGCCCTGAGCTGGTGATCGGTTGTAAGGCCTGTGAATATGCCCAGAAAGTACTTTCTGAAAACGGGAAACTGGAGGGCGGGATTTCGGTAGTTGCGGAAAATTGCACCTCTGCCCTGGATGCTATTCAGGTCTTGCTTGGGGTTACACTGGGAAATCAACGTTTGAGAGTCTTCGACTTTGGCAAACACAACTATACATTCTCGCCAAGAAATGGACGAAATGGCTTGAGGCTCTCAATGAAAAAGCAGTACTATGGCGATGAGGATGAATACCGGGCGCTTGAGGAAAAGATCACGAAAGATCGGGCGTCGCTGGACAATGTTTTGCATTTTCAGGGTCTTTTAGACAGTCGAGTAAAGAGATTGCTTGCTTCTCCCCCTGAAGATCTTTTTAACGTAGAGAACGTTAGGCCGATGCAACAGACTACTGAAATCCCGACGATTTATCTCTCATGTTGGGGGTGCGGACAACAGGTCTTAAGCAGCCGGGCCATCGAATTTAAGGGTAAGATGTATTGTATTCCATGTTTTCAAGGGCTTGACGACCACGGCCCCAGGCAGAATCTGCATTGAATGGGGGTGATAATTTATGTGTGAATCAAGTGCCTATCTTGTAAAAGATGGCAATGAGAAGGTTATCATGGAAAGTGTGGATATTTTGAGGCCAGAGAATGATGATATCTATCTTGAGAATATCTTTGGGGAACGGCTTAAGATAAAAGCGCACATCAAAGAGATGCATCTGGTTGATCACCGGATTTTGCTCGTGGAGGCAGATGATGAATAGAATAGGATTTTGGGGGGTCTCAATCATAGATAAAGATAGATGCTTTGATTATGGATTTTATTGAAAAGGCAAGAATTAGATTGGAGAACTGGATGTTGACAGCAAAAAGCAACGAATGTTTACGCAGGGCTTTAAAGGCCCTCGAGTAATTCAATGTGTATCATTCAATAAGGAGGTTTCCATGTGTGAAGCCCATGCTTTTATTTTGAAAGACGGACAGGAAGAAAAGATCCTGGAAAGTGTTGATCTCGTAGAAATGGATGGGGATGAGGTCAGGCTGGTCAGTATCTTTGGTGATCGAAAGACCCTCAAGGCCAGGCTCAAGCTCTATGATAATACCAAAAGAATGATTGTATTTGAACCTCTTATTTCGGGTGAGAGACAAGAGAATTTATAGAAGGATTAATCGAGAGCATTAACAGCGATTGAAATTGCCCAAGGCAGGACAAAGGGTAAAGCTGCTGCGATAAAGATGGAAGAGGGGAATGCTTTCTGAAGCATTCCCCTCTTCATTAACAGGGCTTTAAAGGTTCATTCTTTAGTGCTCATGGTCATGAATTTCCGCCTCATGACCTGGGTGGTCATGATCGTGTGGACCGTGGCCTCCAGTGTGTTCATGATCGTGGGTGTGGGAATCACCGCTATGAGTGTGCTCGTGGATGTGCTGGTGAAGATGGTCATGTGTGTGAATGTGGGTGTGCTCATGGGTGTGCCTCATCTCTCCATGAGAATGTTCATGAGTATGTGTGTGGA
>QMMV01000004.1 GCA_003647435.1 Deltaproteobacteria bacterium
GAAAGAGCTCAGGTTTGCCATCCGGGAAGGTGGCCGCACAGTAGGAGCCGGCGTCGTAAGCGAGATAATCGAATAGGGATGCATGATTCCGGATGGAGGAGGACGCGCTTTGATCCGGGTTCGGGGATCGTGTGTCCGGCATGGTTTGTCAGGGGAATGAGGTCACAATTATGAATCAAAAGATTCGGATACGGATGAAGGCCTTTGATCACAAACTTTTAGATCAGTCGACGGCCGACATTGTTGAGACAGCCAAACGCACCGGCGCCAGGGTGGTGGGCCCCATACCGCTGCCTACAGTAATTAATAAATACTGCGTATTGCGCTCACCCCACAAAGACAAGAAGTCACGAGAGCAGTTCGAGATCCGAACCCACAAGCGTCTTTTAGACATCATGGAGCCGACCCAACAGACGGTGGATGCCCTTATGAAGCTGGATCTGTCTGCAGGAGTCGATGTGGAGATAAAGCTCGATTAAACGGTATCTCTTGATTTTGTAGGTTGGTGATCCGGCTGTCGGTTTATGTCTATGCGGCTTCGAAAATGGATGGCCGATAGACGATAGCTATAACAACATGTCTGTCGTTGCTCGGTAGCGAAGTGCATGTACCATCTTCCTGGCCTGGGGATGGGAGGCGGGGGGCGCAGCCGACAGACGCGAAGTATTTGCCACAGGAATAAATGTGATGCACAGAGGGCTTTTAGGTAGAAAGTTAGGTATGTCGAGTTTGTTCTCCGCTGATGGAGAGCAGGTGCCGGTTACGGTACTTCAAGTAGGGCCATGCGTTGTGACTCAGATAAAGACAAAGTCAACCGATGGTTATGATGCCTTACAGGTTGGTTTCATAGAAAAGACTCTCTCCCGGACCAGTAAACCTCTGCAGGGGCACTTCAAAAAGAGCGGCTCGGAGGCATATGCCTTTGTCAGGGAATTGGTAGTGGATAACCCATCGGAGTACCGCCTTGGGGATGTCTTGACGGTAGATCTCTTTCGTGTTGGCGAACTTGTTGATGTAACAGGGATTTCAAAAGGGCGAGGCTTTGCCGGCGTTATGAGACGTTGGGGTTTTCATGGAGGACGTAAGACTCATGGGGCTACGTTACATCGTGCACCGGGCTCCGTTGGCGCATCCGCAACTCCGTCAAAGATTATTAAGGGCCGTAAAATGCCAGGGCATCATGGAAATCGACGTGTTACCGTACGGAATCTGCAAATTGTTGATGTTCGTCCAGACCAAAACCTCTTGATCGTTAAAGGGGCTGTGCCTGGATCCCGCTCTGGATTAATTGAAGTTCGGAAACCAAAGTTTGGACAAACGTCTAAGTAGTGTAGGAATAAAACTTATGGCAACTGCTGATGTTTATAATATCGAAGGCGGAAAGGTCTCTGAGATAGAACTGGCCGACGAGATATTCAATGTTGATGTCAAACCCCATGTCTTGCACCAGGTGGTTGTTATGCAACTTGCTAACAGGCGTGCAGGGACAGCCGCCACCAAAACACGCGCCGCGGTATCCGGCGGCGGTCGCAAGCCGTATCGCCAGAAGGGAACAGGCCGCGCCAGGGCGGGGTCACGAACGTCTCCGATATGGCGGGGTGGTGGCGTGGCATTTGGGCCAAGTCCGCGCAATTACACGTATAAAGTGCCGAAAAAGGTGCGCAGGCAGGCCCTCAAGATGGCTCTGAGCGCCAAGTTGCAAGAAAATGATTTAATTGTTGTCGACAGGCTCGACCTGGAGATGATAAAAACGAAACGGTTTATAGAGATTATGACGGCATTAAAGGCAAGGGAGGCATTGATAGTAACAGACCGACAACTTAGAAACCTGGAGCTTTCTTCCAGGAATGTACCTAATGTGAAAGTTCTGCGTTCTGAAGGAGTAAATGTTTACGATATCCTCAGGTTCAAAAAGCTTATTCTGCTTGAGCCTTCCGTGAAGCAGATTGAGGGGAGATTGCTTTCGTGATCCCGCACAGGCTTATTAAGAGACCACTGGTTACTGAGAAGAGTACCATTCAGAAAGAGGCAAACAATCAGCTTACCTTTGAAGTCGATTGCAGGGCCAATAAGGTGGAAATCAGGCGGGCGGTGGAGAAAATCTTCAACGTCCATGTCCTTGGTGTTCGCACGATTCAGATGAAAGGTAAGACCAAACGTTTCGGGCGCACGACGGGGCGTCGCCGCCACTGGAAAAAGGCTATTGTAACCCTTGCAAAAGGCGAGCATGTAGAATTCTTTGAAGGGGTATAGACATCATCACTGATACCGGTATGAAATATCAAATAGATAGTATCACTTTCGCCCTTTCAAAACACAGACATAAGGGGTGAACAGGCGATGATTCAGGTTTCGGGTTTCATGGTTAAATGTTCCCTTTTCTGACACCTGAAACCTCATACTGCTTTTCGTTACGCTCAGTTACCCCCGAGTTTGAGACGGTTTGTAATCGGAGTTGCATAACTTCCCAAGAAGATGTGCCATTTGCCTTGTTTTGCAACAACGGGGCCTACAATCGGATGGCCTGGACGGAATGATATTTTCAAACATCTAAGCTGATACATAATCACAAATACCCAATAACGGATAACTAACATGGCACTTAAAAAAGTAAGACCTACATCTCCTGGGCGGCGATTTCAAACATATGATACGTTTGAAACCCTCACGCGTTCGCGACCCGAAAAGAGCCTGTTGCGCCCGCTGAAAAAGAGCGGTGGGCGCAATTCCAATGGACGTATTACGTGCCGCCACCGCGGGGGCGGGCACAAACAGCGTTACCGCGTGATTGATTTCAAGCGTGATAAGATGGATGTGCCTGCGAAGGTAGCCTCTATTGAATACGATCCGAATCGATCAGCCCGTATAGCCCTGCTCCATTATGCGGATGGTGAAAAACGGTATATTATAGCACCCCACAGGCTGGCGGTAGGTGACACGGTTGTTGCGAGTGACACGGCTGACATCAAGCCTGGCAATGTGCTGCCCCTTCGAAATATACCCCTGGGGACTCAGATTCACAATATTGAGATGCGTGCAGGGAGGGGAGGCCAGATCGTGCGAAGTGCTGGTGCTTATGCACAGTTGATGGCAAAAGAAGGGCGATACGCCCAAGTGAAGCTTCCATCAGGTGAAGTTCGTATGATTTTGCTTGATTGTAAAGCAACGATTGGCCAGGTCGGGAATCTGGAACACGGAAACATCTCCCTTGGCAAGGCAGGCCGAAAGCGATGGCTCGGGAAACGACCAAAGGTTCGGGGTGTGGCCATGAACCCTGTTGACCACCCGATGGGGGGCGGTGAAGGTAAGGCGTCGGGCGGGCGGCACCCGTGTTCACCGTGGGGAGTGCCGGCCAAGGGTTTTCGAACTCGCAAGAAGGATAAAGTAAGTGATCGGTATATAATAAGGCGTGGAAAATAGTGTATAAGGAAAAGGAGAAGAGATGCCGCGGTCATTAAAGAAGGGGCCTTATATAGATCCTGACTTGCTTAAAAAGGTCCTTGCGATTCGAGAGAGTGGGAGCCGAAAGGTGATCAAGACATGGAGTAGGCGTTCTACTATTATCCCTGAGTTGGTTGGTTTGACACTGGCCGTACACAACGGGAGGAAGTTCATTCCTGTCTTTGTATCAGAGGATATGGTAGGTCACAAACTGGGTGAGTTTGCTCCAACAAGGACTTTTTACGGCCACGCCGGTGACAAGAAGACGCGTTTGAAAGCGAAACGCAAGTAAGCAGGTTAACAGATATGGAAACGAGAGCGATCGCAAAATACGTGCGCATTTCCCCTACAAAGGTCCGAAAAGTGGCAGAGGCTATCAAGGGTAAGTCGGTAGAAGATGCCCTGAGTGTATTAGGATTTGTGCCGCAGCGCCCGGCAAGGATCCTGGGAAAGGTTATTCGTTCCGCACTGGCCAATGCAGAACAGATGGGAAATATTGATGTGGATGATCTGTCCATTTCACGTATAGTTGTCGATGAAGGCCCCAGTCTGAAGCGTTTCAGACCAAGAGCAATGGGACGGGCAGGCAGGATCATCAAGCGCACGAGTCACATTACGGTTACACTTGCCGAAAAGGAGAACAAGGGCAAGTAACACACGGCGACGGCTGAAACGCGATTTGAGCAACAGCGGGTTGATCATGCTTGGGCGTTATTTTTCACAAGAAGGAGGTTGGTTTGGGACAGAAGGTCAATCCAATTGGCTTTAGATTAGGGATTGTTAAGTCTTGGGATTCAAAGTGGTATGCCGATGCGGACTATGCAAAGTTCATCGAAGATGATTTCAAGATACGGACATTTATCAAGAAAAAGCTTTATCATGCCGGCATATCTAAGATCGAGATTGAAAGATGGCCCAAGCGCGTGAGATTGCGAATATATGCTGCACGCCCGGGAATCATTATCGGGAAAAAGGGGGCCGAGATCGAACAACTCAAGAAAGAGCTGGAGAGGATGGTTCCCCAGGAGGTAGTTATTGATATTCAAGAAGTGAGGAAACTCGAAGTAGATGCCCAGCTTGTTGCCGAAAACGTCGCTACTCAGATTAACCGCCGGGTGGCGTTTCGCCGGGCCATGAAGCGGAGCGTGAGTTCCGCAATGAGATTCGGTGCCAAAGGTGTTAAGATATGCTGCTCCGGTCGTCTTGGCGGGGCCGAGATGGCGCGAACCGAATGGTATAAAGAAGGTAGAATCCCCCTGCATACATTAAGGGCTGATATTGACTATGGGTTTGCCGAGGCTCGTACCACGTACGGCGTTATTGGCGTCAAGGTGTGGATATTTAACGGTGAAATCCTCCAAAAAGAAAAGGTTATTACCGCTCAGGAGGCCTTGCGATGTTAAGCCCCAAAAAGGTTAAATATCGAAAACAGCAAAAAGGAAAGATGAGAGGCGTGGCCTGCCGGGGTTCAAGCCTCGTATTCGGGGCGCTTGGACTCCAGGCGCTCGAGTGCGGATTTATGACTGCACAGCAAATAGAAGCAGCACGTATAGCGATGACCCGTCATGTAAAGCGGGGTGCCAAGATCTGGATTCGGGTTTTTCCGGACAAGCCGATTACAAAAAAGCCCGCTGAAACCAGAATGGGGAAAGGAAAAGGTTCCCCTGAGGGGTGGGTTGCGGTGGTCAAGCCTGGCCGGATTCTCTATGAAATGGAAGGAGTTCCATTGGCAATTGCAAAGGAAGCATTCCGCCTGGCTTCACATAAGCTCCCGTTCAAAACCCGTGTGTTGGTGCGTGGAGAGCATAGATGAAAGCAAGCGAAATCAGGGACTTGAGCTTAGAGGAAATACGCAAAAAACTGGAGGAACTGAATCAGGAACAGTTCAATCTGAGATTCCAGCATGCCACAGATCAGCTTGAAAACCCTATGAGGCTTCGTCAGGTCAGGAAGGAAATAGCCCGCATGAAAACCGTCCTGAGGGAGCGGCAACCTGCTTGAAGTGCACATGTCATGGAACAACAAATCTCAGTAGTCCGTTGGGATTATTTACCTGAAACCAACTGTAATCACGGGCTGATGGGAGATCACAGCTGATTTCGACGGGCGTCTCACGGTGATCGGTTTCATGCACGAGATACCAGGTTGCGAACAACGATTTACGTATAGGGTTTCTGTTTTTTAAAACGGCTAAAGCGATAAAGACTTACGAATAATGATGGATTGGCGTCAGGATCAGGGGGGTTGATAATAGATGAAGGAAAGGGGATCCAGAAAAAAGCTGACTGGTACGGTTGTCAGTAACAAAATGGATAAAACCGTTGTAGTGGCCATAGATAGGATTGTAAAACATCCTGTGTATAAAAAATATGTCAAACGACGTGCCAAGTATGCGGCCCACGATGAGAAAAACCGGTGCAATATAGGTGATAAGGTTATGATTATAGAAACGAGGCCCTTGAGCAAGACGAAGCGGTGGCGAGTAGGAGAAATCCTGGAGAAGGCTGTTTGAGAGGTGTATTGGAATCATGATCCAGGCAGAGACAAAGTTAGAAGTTGCGGATAATTCAGGTGCAAAAAAGTTGTATTGTATCAGGGTCCTTGGTGGGTCACGGCGGCGGTACGCAAGAGTCGGAGACATTATTATTGTTTCGGTCAAGGAAGCCATACCAAACAGCAAGGTGAAAAAAGGCGATGTCATGCGGGCTGTGGTGGTCCGTACAAAGAAGGAATTGCGGAGGGGTGACGGTTCTTACATCAGGTTTGACGATAATTCAGCAGTATTAATCAATCAACAGGGGGAGCCGATCGGAACCCGCATCTTCGGGCCTGTGGCAAGGGAGCTGCGGGCAAAGAATTTTATGAAGATCATCTCTCTGGCTCCGGAGGTGTTGTGATATGGCATTTGGAAAGAGGATGGAGCCTGCTTCGGCGGTAAAGTGTCGCCTGAAGAAAAACGACAAGGTTAAAGTTATTGCGGGCAAGGAAAAGGGCAAGATTGGCAAGGTAGTTAGCGTCCTGCACGAAAAGGAACGTGTGGTCGTTGAAAATGTCAATTTTGTCAAGCGGCATACGAGACCGGGGGGGCAGACGCGGCACGGCGGAATTATAGAAAAAGAAGCGCCGATTCACTGGTCCAATGTTATGTTGCTCTGCAACAAGTGTATGGAACCGATACGTGTGAAAAAGAAACGGCTGGAGGATGGCAAGAAGGTGAGAGTGTGCGGGAAGTGTGGAGAAATTATTGATACATAGTTTAAGGGAAGGTCAAATCATTAAAGGTGGTCATGTTGGATCTACAGACACGCTACAGAAAAGAGCTGATTCCGAAGCTCATGAAAAGATTTGGGTATAAGAATGTCATGCAGGTTCCCAGGCTGAGCAAGATCGTGCTTAATATGGGGCTTGGCGAGGCAATCCAGAATATCAAGATACTCGATTCAGCCGTTGAAGAATTGGCTCTTATTGCCGGTCAGAAACCTGTTGTAAGGCGTGCCCGCAAATCGATTGCTTCCTTCAAGCTGAGGGTGGGAATGCCTGTTGGTTGCATGGTAACGCTTCGGGGGAAACGTATGTACGATTTCTTCACGCGGTTGGTGAACATTTCATTTCCAAGAGTGCGGGACTTTCGAGGGGTTTCGGCCAAAGGGTTTGACGGTCGCGGGAACTACTCTGTCGGTATTAAGGAACATATTATATTCCCGGAAATCGATTATGACAAAATCGACAAAATCAAAGGGCTGAACGTAACCATCGTGAGCACTGCACGCACCGACGAGGAAGGCAGGGCCCTACTTGAACTTATGGGAATGCCTTTTAGGAAATAAAAAGGGAGGCTTGTGTGGCAAGGAAGGCTTTAATGGTAAAGGCAAAGCGCCCGCCCCGGTTCCGAACCCGTGCATATTCGCGATGTCCTATATGTGGACGGGCAAGAGGATTTATAAGGAAATTCGGCATTTGTAGAATATGTTTCAGGAACCTGGCTCTTCAGGGGCAACTTCCCGGAGTGATCAAATCGAGCTGGTAAATAACTGGTTGGGGGTCATTAGTTATTGCTCATGAAAACCATCGTCTTGATTTGCCAGCCATGCCAATTGCCAGTGACTGGAGGATATATCTTATGAAAGGAGACAGCAGGTAATGCCGGTGACTGATTCGTTGGCTGATATGCTTACGCGCATAAGGAATGCGGTTATGGCAAGACACAACAGAGTAGATATTCCATCTTCTAAGATGAAGATTAGCCTTGCCAGGATATTGAAAACCGAGGGTTATATCAAGAACTACAAACTGGTCAGGGAAAGAGGGCACGGCACAATCAGGATTTATCTCAAATATGACGAAGCCAGGGAATCTGTTATTGCAGGCCTTAAACGGGTGAGCAAGCCCGGCAGGCGTGTGTATGTTAAGAGAAAAGATATTCCCCTGGTACTGAATGGGATGGGGATAGCCGTACTGTCAACCTCAAAAGGAGTTCTTACCGATCAAGAGGCAAGAAAACTAAATGTCGGTGGCGAACTGCTGTGTCATATTTGGTAGGAGTGTATCAATAATGTCACGCGTGGGCAAACAACGGATTCAGGTACCAGACGGTGTCAAAGTGAGCTATAGCGGGTGTCGCTTGACCGTAAAGGGGCCAAAGGGAGAATTGTCTCGGACGATACATGGTGATGTTGCACTGAGCATCAACGAGAATTTCATTCAGGTGGTCCCATCCGGCAGGAGCAAGCGGGTTGGAGCTATTCAAGGACTTACCCGTACACTGGTAAGCAACATGATAACTGGCGTTACTCAGGGTTTCAAACGGGTGCTCGAAATCAATGGTGTTGGATACCGTGTGGAATTGAAATCGAACGTGTTGACATTTGCTCTCGGTTATTCGCATCCTGTTGTTTACAAACTCCCTGATGGAATATCCGCTTCGGTTGAAAGAAACAGGATTACCCTGTCCGGAATCGACAAAGAACTGCTGGGCTCGACGGCTGCCATTATCAGAGGTTTCAGGGAGCCTGAACCATACAAGGGCAAGGGAGTCAAGTATGCTGAAGAGCACATCAGGCGGAAAGCGGGCAAATCGGGTGCGAAGTAGATGGCCTGGTAATTGTACCGGATATTGAAATCATTTATTGTCCTGCGTCAACCGAGCTGCACCGCTGGCCCGGACTGATGGAGGGGTTGGGGGCAAACAAGATGTCATCATTTCATTTCTCCGGCACTCTGTTGCTCCAATACTCCGATGCAGGTTGCATGAGGAAAAAGTAGGTCCATGGGAATATTAAGTAAGAAAAAAGAGGCACGTTTGAAGAGGAAAAAGCGTGTGCGTAAAAAGGTCTTTGGAACCGAGGAGAGACCACGCCTGACTGTTTTCAGGAGTGCACGACATATCTATTGTCAGCTGATTGTGGATACAAGCGGTCACACCTTAACCTCCGCTTCTACCGTCGACAAAGAGGTACGCGAGCACGCCCCGTTTGAGAGAAAGATAGATGCGGCAAATTTTGTAGGAAAGCTTGTTGCAAAACGGGCTATCGAAAAAGGGGTCTCAAAGGTGGTTTTTGACCGTAACGGTTTTTTGTATCATGGCAGGGTCAAGGCAATTGCAGATGGAGCACGTCAAGGGGGTCTCAGTTTTTAGCAAGGAGGATGGCGGTTGGTTGATCAAGTACCAGGAGAGGTCCAGCTAATAGAGAAGGTGGTTCACATAAGCCGGACCGCCAAGGTTGTCAAGGGGGGGCGCCGTTTTAGTTTCAGCGCTGTTGTGGTTGTTGGCGATGGCAATGGGAAGGTCGGGTACGGCCTCGGCAAAGCCAACGAGGTGCCTGAGGCGATTCGCAAAGGGGTGGAACGCGCGAAAAAGAACATGATCCATATCCCTTTGATTGACGGGACTATTCCCTGTGAGATCATGGGGAAATATGGTGCAGGGCGGGTCTTACTAAAGCCGGCCTCCCGGGGTACAGGCGTGATTGCAGGCGGTGGAGTTCGGGCGGTAATGGAAGCCGTCGGTGTGCAGAACATCCTTACCAAATGTATGAGGTCCCGCAATCCGCACAATGTGGTAAAGGCTACGTTGAACGGGTTGAGTCAACTCCGAAGCCGCGAGACCATTGCGGCCAGACGGGGCAAGGAGCCCTCGCAAATCTAATTGTGCTTTGCGCGGCCCAAATCGATTGCAGCAAGGCATTGATAACGTCGGTATTTTTGTACAAATTCTGTTAGGGAAACAGTCCATGTCCAGGATACTTAAGGTCACGTTAAAAAAGAGTCTTATAGGAAGACCGGAAAAACATCGAAAGACTATCAAGAGCCTGGGGTTGCGCAAGTTAAACTCCACCGTTGTTTTGGAAGACAACCCTGCGGTGAGAGGGATGGTCCGGAAGGTGTCCCATCTATTGGATGTTGAGGAGAAAGACCATGAAACTTAATGAGCTGTCACCTCCAAAAGGGGCCCGCAGGTCTCCCAGGCGCGTTGGCCGGGGGGTAGGCTCGGGACACGGCAAGACTGCAGGCAGGGGAACCAAAGGTCAAAAAAGCCGTTCCGGCGGCAATATCCGCCCGGGATTTGAGGGCGGGCAAATGCCATTGCAGCGGCGTTTGCCCAAGCGTGGCTTTACCAATATCTTCAAAAAACGATATGCTGTTGTGAACATACGGGATCTGGCCCGTTTTGAAGAAGGTACAGTAGTAGACAGAGGGGTCTTGAGGGCTGCCGGGCTCGTCGGCCGGCAGCCGGATGGGGTAAAGCTGCTGGGAAACGGGGCGATAGATTACCCGCTCTTTATCAAGGTAAACCGTTGCAGCACATCTGCCAGGAACAAAATCGAAGCTGCTGGAGGCAGGGTTGAGATCGTTTAGCGGAGCTGATTTCATATGGTTGTAAGTGGTTTTCAGAATGTTTTCAAGATCCCGGAGTTAAAAAAGCGTATACTGTATACCTTTGGACTTCTACTGGTGTATCGGATAGGCTGTGCGGTACCGACGCCGGGGATAGATGGAGACGCACTCGCCAGCTTTTTCGCGCGCGCCAAGGGAACTCTGTTAGGGCTTTTTGACATGTTCTCAGGTGGTGCCCTGGAAAGGCTTTCTGTTTTTGCGCTGGGGATTATGCCATATATCAGCGCCTCGATCATCTTACAGCTCCTCACCGTGGTTATCCCATACCTGGATAGGCTTTCCAAGGAAGGTGAGGCCGGGCGAAAAAAGATCACACAATACACCCGTTATGGTACTGTTATACTGAGTATTATCCAGGGCTTTGGAGTCAGCTTCGGGCTTGAGAAAATGAGTGCACCTGGGGCGGCTACGATTGTAGCTCATCCTGGATGGAGCTTCCGATTGATGACTATGCTTACCTTGACTGCCGGCACGGCTTTTATCATGTGGCTTGGCGAACAGATTACAGAGCGTGGGATCGGAAACGGGATTTCCCTTATCATATTTGCAGGGATTGTGGCCCGCATGCCGAGTGCTGTCAGCAATACTTTTCGTTTGATAAAGACCGGGGAGATGGGAGTTTTCATGGCATTGATGCTCGTTCTATTCATGGTTGTTGTTGTGGGCTTTATAATATTTGTAGAGCGAGGCCAGCGGAGGATCCCGGTGCAATATGCTAAACGGATTGTAGGCCGCAAGATGTATGGCGGTCAGAGCACGCACTTGCCTTTAAGAATTAATACTTCAGGGGTTATTCCACCGATTTTTGCATCTTCGATTATCATGTTTCCCGCCACTATTGCCAGTTTCATAAAGATCCCCTGGGTTCAGCGCGTTTCCCAGGCGATGCACCCCGGTAGCATACTATACAACCTTGTATATGTCGGTTTCATTGTGTTCTTTTGCTTTTTCTATACGGCTATTACATTCAACCCCGCGGATGTGGCTGAGAACATGAAGAAATACGGAGGCTATATTCCCGGCATCAGGCCTGGCAAGAGGACGGCCGACTACATCGATCGGGTGCTGACCCGCATCACGGTTGGCGGAGCGATTTATGTTTCAGCGGTTTGTGTATTGCCAACCATCCTGGTTAGCAGGTTTAATGTACCCTTTTACTTCGGCGGTACCGCCCTTCTGATTGTAGTGGGGGTTGCTATCGACACGGTGAGTCAGATGGAAACTCATATGCTGGCTCGTCACTATGACGGCTTTTTGAAAAGAGGCGGGCCGCTGAAAGGTCGCTATTAACATGGTTGTGCTGAAATCCCCGAGAGAGATTGAAAAGATCCGCTATAGCAATCTGATAGTTGCGGAGGTACTCCAGGTACTTGCACAAAAGGTTGCCCCGGGCATCGATACATTCACCTTGAACAATCTTTCTGAGCAACTGGCGTGTGAAAAAAACGCCAAGCCTGCTTTTAAGGGATATAGAGATTACCCGTACAGCTTGTGTACCTCGGTGAACGATCAGGTAGTGCACGGTTTTCCGTCAAGGAGTCCTCTGAAAGAGGGAGACATCCTGAGCATGGATTTCGGCATTTACCATGATGGCTATTATGGAGACGCCGCCATTACTGTCGGGGTGGGCAAGATATCAAAGCTTGCCCAGCGATTGATGCAGGTTACCAGGGAAGCGCTTTTTTTGGGCATTGAGCAGGCTAAGCCGGGCAATCGCCTGTCAGACATATCCCACGCCATTCAGAGCCACGTTGAGGCAGCAGGATTTTCTGTAGTTCGCAAATTTGTAGGACACGGCATAGGTAGAGCATTGCATGAGGATCCTCAGATACCAAATTATGGCAGACCCGGCATGGGGATTCGCTTGAAACCCGGCATGGTTTTTGCCATCGAGCCGATGGTGAATGCCGGCGGTTATGAGGTGGAGACATTGGAAGATGGGTGGACGGTGGTGACGAAAGACGGGAGTCTTTCGGCCCATTTTGAACATACCATTGCGATCACGGAAGAGGGTCCGGTTATTTTGAGTACCTTGGAAGACCAGGGCGCAGCTTTGAAGGGTATCGCGTGAAATAAACTGAACGACGGGGAAAGTGTGGAGAACATGAAAGTAAGGGCGTCTGTAAAGAAGATGTGCAGCAAGTGCAAGATTGTTCGTCGCAAGGGCACGGTAATGGTTATTTGCGAGAACAAAAGACACAAGCAGAGACAGGGCTGAAATCCCTGTTCAGGGGTTGTCTGGTGCAGTCTGCTGCTGCTGCGGTCCTGCGATATTCGAGACGAGCCGCGATATGCGATCTCCGTCAGGCAATCATTAAGGCCGGATGTATACGGCGTGCGGCGCAATTCCCCAACCGATGGGCGTGGTTTCGACAAGAGGCAGTGAAGAAAGGATCCGAAGGGAGGTAGAAAATTGGCGCGTATAGCAGGCGTTGATTTGCCGAGGGATAAGAGGATTGAAGTAGCTCTGACCTATATCTACGGGATCGGACGTAGCACATCCAGGAAGATATTAAATGAGGCTAATGTAAGTTTTGATACGAGGACAGATAATTTGCGGGACGATGAAGTCAGGGCCATTCGGAAGGTGATAGACAGTCAATACAAAGTAGAAGGAGAACTCAGGACCGAGGTATCCATGAACATAAAACGGCTCATGGAGCTTGGGGCATACCGGGGGCTTCGACACCGGAAATCACTTCCTGTCCGCGGTCAGAGGACCAGCACCAATGCCAGAACCCGCAAGGGACCGCGTCGGACCGTGGCGGGCAGGAGAAAGAAGTAGGAGAGGAGAGCAGACGTCATGGCCAGACCTTCTGGTAAATCGAGAAAGAAGAAAGAAAAAAAACATATCTTAAATGGAATAGCCCATATTCAATCCACCTTCAACAATACTGTTGTTACGATCACCGATCCTGCGGGCAATGTAATTGCATGGTCAAGCGCCGGAGTCCAGGGTTTTAAGGGGTCGCGGAAAAGCACCCCCTTTGCTGCTCAACTTGCTGGAGAAGATGCCGCCAAGAAGGCCATGGAACACGGGATGAGAAATGTTGAGGTTTATGTGAAGGGACCAGGTGCGGGTAGGGAGGCTGCAGTACGGGCACTTCAGGCTGCCGGGTTTAACGTTGTTTTGATTAAAGATGTCACCCCTATTCCCCACAACGGGTGTCGCCCCCCGAAACGCCGGAGGGTGTGAAAGGAGGACAACTTTGGCACGATATATCGGTTCGGTTTGTAAGCTGTGCCGCAGGGAAAATATGAAATTGTTTCTGAAGGGAGACAGATGTTATTCGGATAAATGCGCCTTTGACCGCAGGGGCTATGCCCCCGGCCAACACGGGCAGCGCAGGAGCAAGCTATCCGATTATGGTATCCAGCTCAGGGAAAAGCAAAAGGTCAAGCGGATGTATGGATTATTGGAAGACCAGTTTCGGCGTTTGTTCAAGAAAGCAGAGCGGAAACGAGGTATAACAGGTACGAACCTGCTGATTTTCCTGGAGCGGCGACTGGACAATGTGGTTTATCGTTTGGGCTTTGCCAATTCTCGTGCTCAAGCAAGACAACTGATTCGCCATAATCACTTCACGGTCAACGGCAGGAAACTGAATATTCCATCTTACATGGTACAAATTGGTGATGTTATCGAAGTCCGAGAGAAAAGCCGGAAGGTATCGGCCATTCTGGAGGCTATGGATACTGTGGTGCGGCGTGGTATTCCTACATGGCTTGACATGGAGAAGGAACAGTTTAGAGGTACGGTTAAGGCCTATCCGGCCAGGGAAGAGCTGACTACGCCTATTCAGGAGCAGCTGATCGTTGAGTTTTATTCCAAGTAGCTCGAAGTGCACAACAGGTCAGCATAGGAGGCTGCCCGCATTTTCAGACAGCCTCCTAAAACGTTGTGGTCGAATATGACAGGAAACTTGGAGGATAGATGATGTTATCAGAAACAGATAAAATAATGTACCTTAACTGGCGCGAGATGATCAAGCCGAAGCGAATTGAAATTAGCTCCATAACCCCGAGCTACGGAAAGTTCGTCTGTCAACCGCTGGAGCGAGGTTTCGGGATCACGCTTGGCAATGCCCTCCGGAGAATTTTGCTTTCTTCAATTCATGGAGCTGCAATTGTTTCGGTGCGGATAGACGGAGTTCTGCACGAGTTCACGGCGATACCGGGGGTGCTTGAAGATGTATCTGAAATCGTGTTGAATCTCAAAGAAGTACGATTGCGAATGTCAGATACTCTTCCGAGGGTAATTCGAATCGAGGCCGGCGGAGAAGGTGAGGTGAAGGCTGGGGATATTCTCTCAGATGGCGGGGTTGAGGTGCTAAACCCGGAACATCACATAGCGAGCCTCTCCAAGGGCGGCAGATTGAATATGACCATGACCGTGAAGGTCGGGAAGGGCTATGTGCCTGCCGAGATGAACAAAAGTGAGGACGATCCTGTTGGGACTATACCTATTGATGCCGTTTTTTCTCCCATCAAGCGTGTAAACTACGTGATTGGCAGTGCGAGGGTTGGCCAGAGGACGGATTATGACAAGCTTACCCTGGAGGTATGGACAGATGGGAGTGTTTCACCGGAAGATGCCGTGGCATATGCAGCAAAGATACTTAAAGAGCAGGTGAGCGTTTTTATCAATTTTGAGGAGGAGCCGGAACCTCAGATAGAGGAACCAGAAGAAAAAGAAGAGAAGCTCAATGAAAATCTCTATCGGAGCGTTGAGGAGCTTGAACTTTCGGTGCGTTCGGCAAACTGCCTCAAAAACGCAAATATTCGCTACATTGGAGAACTGGTGCAGAGGACCGAGCAAGAGATGCTGAAGACGAAGAATTTTGGTCGCAAATCGCTTAATGAGATCAAGGAAGTGCTTACAGAAATGGGGTTGAAGCTCGGCATGAAACTTGAGGGCTGGTCGCCGCCCGGAGAAGAAAAACCGGAAAAAGGAGAAGTGAGCGATACGTGAGACATCAAAAAGCAGGAAAGAAACTGAATCGCACAGAAAGCCATAGAAGTGCCATGTTTCGGAACATGGTGACTTCTCTTTTTGCTTATGGGCGAGTTCGTACAACCAATGCCAAGGCAAAAGAATTAAGGCGATGGGCTGACCGGATGATTACTCTGGCAAAAAGGGGAGACCTCCATGCCAGGCGGCAGGCCATGGCTGTCATAAGAGACAAGAATGTGGTACATAAACTCTTTGAAGATGCACCAGGGCGTTTCGGGGACAGGGAAGGGGGTTACACCCACGTTGCCATGATAGGAAGACGCCTGGGAGACGGGGCCCCAATGTCTTTGGTAGAGCTTGTCGGTAAGAAAGAAAAAAAGAAGCCAGCGGCCAAAAAGGTGGCAGAGAAAATCAAAAAGCACGTTAAGTCCGATAAACAAAAGGCAAAGGAGGCAACAAAAAAGGCCCCGTCGGAGTTAGAAAGCAAAGACGTCTCTCCCAAAACCGCTCCTGCGTCCCTTGAACAGGCAGACAAGGCCAAAGGCGGGCAGGGTCAAGACAAACCCGGTAGCGAATCATAGGGCAAAGGGAGGTGAAATTAACCTCTTGAGAGATGGTCGTATTTGCTTTCACGAATAAAGAGCACTGCACCAATCCCTGTTGCCGCTAAGACGCTTAAAACCAGGAAGACGGGTTTATATGAACCGAACATGTCGACTAAAAGGCCGGAAAAAAACATGGCAGACATGCTGCCCAAATGTCCCCCGGCATCAAGGAGGCCTGTTCCGCTCCCAGCCAATTCCGCAGGGATTAAGTCTAACTGCAAAGCGAAAAATAAGGAACTGATAAGTTGGTCAAAAAATCCGACACTCACGATTAGAACTATGGCCCATCTTAAATCATTGCTGACAGCCAAAAAAATGGTTGAAAGCAGAATGAAAGACAATCCGATCAAGAGCAGCGGTTTTCTCCTACCGTCAAAAGTCACATCCGAGAGATACCCTCCGAAAGGTCGGGCCGCGAGTCCTACCAGGGGATAGGCGCCGGCTAAAAAGCCCGCTTTGGCTACAGTTAACCCATAAGATTCGTACAAGTAGGCGGGCAGCCACACCAGATTACAGTAGGTGATATAGTTCAGGCAGAAAAATCCGAGGCAAGTCATTCTCACGTCCTTGTTAGAGAAAATGACGGAAAGCCTTTTCCTGTTTACAGGAGGTTTCTCAGCCAGTGGCCCGGGACTGTATCGAAAACCCCGACTATTTCCACCAGGATAGTCGCCGACAACCATCCAGTAGACAAGCAGCACAGGCAACAGGATCAAAGGCGAGATCCAAAATACCACCCTCCAGCCAAAGGCCTTGCCTAAATATCCAGCCAGTGCATAAGTTAAGGGAGTAAAGATGGATACACAGGTGGCATATGCCCCTAAAACCCGTCCCCTTTCCGCCTCTGGAAACCAGTTGTTTAGAAGTTTGACACTGGGCCCCCAGCCTCCCCCCTGCCCCAGGCCATTGATGCTCTGGACCCCTGTTAAATAGAAAAGGCTCGACCCTGCGCCAAAGAAGAAGTTGGCTAAAGCGGAAGTCACGCCTCCCAGGGTTATAATCTTCCTTGGTCCGAGAAGATCGCTTAGATAGCCCGCCGGGATTTGGGTGGCTGCATAAAAGGCAAAAAAGAAGGCACTTATTATTCCGACCTTAGCATGAGAGATCTTCAGGTCTTCTATGATAAGCGGGATTACCGGCGCGATATTGAGCCTGTTCAGGTAAAAACAGCCGTAAACCAGCCACATAAGGGCCAGAACGGTATATCGGGGTTGCCACCATCTTTTGAAAATCGCCAATCGGGTCGGGAACATAGCCTATACCCCAACGCCCGTATTACTATGTCAACAAGTAGTAAAAGTTGCGAGACATTTCATTGAGAGAGGATGGCTGAAACGATCCGGTATACAACAGCGGAAAAAATAACGGCACAGGACGGAGCGAGCACCCACCCCACGCAAATTTCGGTGATCTTGCGTTGGCTGACCGCCCGTGTTCCTTTTGTAAGTCCAACGCCGATCACGGCTCCAATGATCGCCTGTGACGTGGAAACAGGCATGCCCAGCACCGAGAAAAGATGGACACCTATGGCGGTAGCGAACTGGGCGGCGAAAGCTCCTGGAAGATCGAGTGGGGTGATATTCTTTCCCACGCTTTCGGTCACCCTTCGGCCGAATGTCAGGGCCCCTGTCCCGATGCTGATTCCCCCCAGAAGAGCGAGGTGGATTCCCTTTTCTGGGTACTTGTTGAGAAGGAGCCCGATAGCGGTTCCCACATCATTGGCCCCGAGAGAGTATGAGACGTAACAGCCTGATCCGATGACGAGCAAGATCAGCAACCTGTTCCAGCGGTAGGCAGCCTTTGCCTTTCTCAATAAACAGGTGACGAAGATATAGATTCCAAAAGCGAATGTCATCGTCAAAATAGGGCAGATGACCCAGCAGGCCAGGATCCTTACAAGGACAATGAGTTGAAAATAGGTTGCCTGGAACCCTACGATTCCCAGTCCCAGGCCGGCGACGCCTCCGACTACGGACTGGGAGGTAGATACAGGCATACCGTAAAAAGTGGCCAGAGTCACGAAAAAGCCGGCCGAGATAAGTGCTACAAAGACGGCCGCATCCGGAAGTTTTTCGTCAGGGAAATAATTGGCCAGATTTTCAGGAGGAGGCTTGTTATGAACTTCTTCATAAGTCTTAAAAGAAGTAATTATTATGCCCTTTCCGACTGTCTCCATTACGTAGCGTCCTTGCAGGGCGGCTCCGAGTATGGCAAAGATCGCCATAATGATAGCTGCCCTGCGGAAGGTGATGATACCTGCCCCGACTGCCGTGCCAATACAGTTGGCTGCGTCATTGGCACCAATATTCCATCCAACATAAGATCCTGAGATAATTAGGATAATAGCGCTGATAATTTCCATGACATCCATTCCCGCTTCCGCTCAAAATCCTTACCCGTGCGCGGGAAGACGAACTTCCTCTTCTGACTTATAACCTGCGTATTACTTTAGCCCTTTCAAAAAACAGACATAAGGAGCGGACAGGCGATGATTCAGGTTTCGGGTTTCATGGTTAAATGTTCCCTTTTCTGACACCTGAAACCTCATACTGCTTTTCGTTACGCTCAGTTACCCCCGAGTTTGGGACGGTCGTATCAGTTTAGCTTTTTGAAAATATTATTGCGGACAGGCCATCCGATTGGAGACCGTCTCAAACTCAGACAGTGAGCCAGTCTCCAATCGGATGGCCTGTCCGCTCCGTATGTCTATTTTTTTTAAAAGAGCTAAAGTGTTACGGACGGTCTATCCGGTAGTTGCATAAGTTACCAAGATGTGCCATCTGCCTTGTTTTGCAACAACGGGGTCTACAATCGGATGGCTTGGACGGGATA
>QMMV01000005.1 GCA_003647435.1 Deltaproteobacteria bacterium
AAGTCTTACCAGTAGTTCAAGGTTCAGGGCTTCAAAGTTGGCGATTCACGGCGATTACAATCGGGGAACAACGGACACGGACAAGGACCACCCTTATAGGTGAATCGAGATTTCGCCCGGATTCCATCGGAAACCTCGGACCTGCCTGGGGGCCTCTTCCGAGAACTAACCAAAATTGTCATTTCTCCCTTCGGTCGAACCGACATGGAGACACATTCTCGGAACAGCCTCCCGGTTGCACACGGAAAATGATAAAGATTGCGGTAACCGGAGGTGCAGGCAGCGGCAAAAGCACGGCGTGTGAGTGTTTCAGACAGCTGGGTGCTCATGTGATAGACCTCGATGCCCTGGCTCGGGAGGCGGTGCGGTCAGGATCACCCACTCTGAAAGCCGTAATAGAGCACTTTACCGGTGAGGGGATCGTTGCGTCCGATGGCACCCTGGATAGAAGGAAGCTCAGAAGGATTATTACGAGAGATGCCGAGGCGCGAAAAAACCTTGAGACCCTGATACATCCAGAGATATTTAGACTTTTTCAAAAAAAGCTGGCTGCTATAGAAGCCCGGTTCCCCGACGCATTCGTGGTGGTGGAGGTTCCACTGCTGATAGAACTCGGGCTGCAGGACCAGTTTGATGTTGTGGTTCTCATTGATACAAGACCAGGTTTACAAAAGAGCCGGCTTGTCGAGAGAAATGGCTGTTCCTCGGAAGAAGCTCAAGCCTTGCTCGATATCCAGATGCCTCTGGAGGAAAAGCGGCCATATGCTGACTACATAGTTGAGAATCTGGGCCCGATCGATCAAATGAAGTCAGCTATCGGGAAAATTTACAAAAAAATACAGCAAAGCTGCCAAAAGGGGTTGACAGCTTGACTTGATTTGGATATCATGAAAGCAAACTTAAGCCTACATCCTACCTCGGGGAGAGTAAAGAAGACACCCAAAGAGCTTCTGCATACAATAGCTCACATACTGGAAAATACCACTGTTTAACCTCGTTCCTTGAGCAACCACAGCCTTTTTCACGGTCTTGTCCCTGCCTCAGACTTGTGTGACTGTCTAACTGCATTGTGTATGAGGGCATAAGGGTGCATCAAGTTTTAATATTTTCTAACAGTTGAGCTCTTTTGAAAGGTAGAGCCAGATCTTTTCAGAAACCTGAATTGTTACAGAGACCTTTGCATAACTCCTTTGAACGGGGCATTATGAACTTTTTGGGGCGCCCATCCGGGCGAAGCGAACGGCCCACGCCAGTGGGTAAATTCCGAACTGTTTGAGGCCGTTAGGTCGAGTTTTTGGGATTTAGTGAGCAAGCCCGCCCGCCCATGGATGGGTCAAAAAGTTCATACAGAGGAGTGAAAAGTGTGGTTGTGCAAAGGTCTCTGCAATATAATTTTACTTTAACATCGGCAAACTCGTAAAAATCTTTTCTTAACAATTTTGAGCGAGCAAATCAGTCACCTTGCCGAACTGATAGCATTTAACATTCAGAGGAAGAGAAATCTATGAACTTAGCAGAACTCAAGGCGAAAAAAGTTGGCGAACTAACTGAAATGGCCAAGAAATTTAATATCGAAAGCGCCTCAGGCATGCGAAAACAGGAGCTGATTTTTGCACTCTTACAGGCGCAAACAGAGAAAAATGGCTTAATCTATGGTGAGGGGGTCCTTGAGATTCTCTCAGATGGATTTGGTTTTCTGCGAGCCCCCGATTATAGTTATCTGCCTGGTCCTGACGATATTTATGTTTCGCCTTCGCAAATAAGGCGTTTTAATCTTCGCACAGGCGACACCATTTCAGGGCAGATTCGGCCGCCAAAGGAAAACGAACGGTATTTTGCACTCCTCAAGGTGGAGGCTGTCGACTTTGAAGACCCGGAAAAGTCCAGAGACAAAATACTGTTTGACAACCTGACCCCTCTGTATCCTAACCGAAGAATAGTCCTTGAAAGAGAACCGGATAACTACTCGATGCGGATTATGGACCTCTTATCCCCGGTAGGGTTCGGCCAACGGGGTCTTATTGTCTCAGCGCCAAGGACCGGAAAGACTATGCTACTACAAAACATTGCCAACAGCATTACCGTTAATCATAAGGACGTCATCCTGATCGTTTTGCTGATTGACGAGCGGCCGGAAGAGGTCACCGACATGGAACGTTCGGTTAAGGCGGAGGTGATCAGCTCTACCTTCGATGAGCCTGCAAAGAGACATGTCCAGGTGGCCGAGATGGTTTTAGAGAAGGCCAAGCGGTTGGTGGAGACCAAACGGGACGTGGTTATTCTCCTCGACAGCATAACGCGTCTTGCTCGTGCTTATAACACCGTAGTTCCGCCAAGCGGCAAGATCCTGTCAGGTGGTGTTGACTCGAATGCCCTTCAGCGTCCGAAACGCTTCTTTGGTGCAGCGCGAAATATTGAGGAGGGAGGAAGTCTTACAATAATTGCTACAGCCCTTGTTGATACCGGGAGCCGAATGGATGAGGTCATATTCGAGGAATTTAAAGGGACAGGTAACTTAGAGTTGCAGTTGGACAGGAGGCTCGCAGATAAACGAATCTTCCCTGCTATCGATATCAACCGTTCTGGAACGCGAAAGGAAGAACTCCTTCTTGAGCCGGAAGTGCTGAATCGAGTATGGATATTGCGGAAACTGCTTTCTTCCTTGAACCCCATCGACAGTATGGAGTTTTTACTTGAAAAAATGAAAGGAACGAAAAACAATAAAGAATTTTTAGAGTTGATGAATAGTTAGTAACCGGCCGAAAGCCGTCTGTAGACCGCTTCAAACTCGAGCACCTGCCTGCCGGCAGGCAGGTAGCTGAGTGTGAAGAAAAACAGTATCAGGTATCAGGTGTCAGATGGCCTGTTGCCCAAATCCTTTTTCGTTTGGTGTAAAACGTTTTAATGACCGGTCAAAGGAATTTTTGTTTGGGCAACGGCCCGGCAGAAAAATGAAAAGTTAAACCTGAAACATGAAACCTGCATGATGGCCTGCCCGCTCCTTATGGCTCTTTTTTGAGAGGGTTGAAGTGATACGTACTTTTTATTCTACCTTTTTTTGGTTCAGATATTGAAATTACCAAAAAACTCCGCTATTCAATTTATATTAGCCCCAATGTTGCAAAAAATCCTGGCGCAGTTTCAGGAAATAGCTGTTATTGCAGCATGAAACGGCTAAGTTGTGCCTAAATGAGTAATTCACCTTTGGTGAAGTCCCGAGATTGCCTCAATGGTCAATTTTGGCACTTGTATAGCAGCATATTTTGTGGAATCTGGTGAGTTCTAATGCAACATCGGGGTTCATTTCCTCTTTTGGGGTTTAGGGCTTGGTGCCTTAATAATTCCTAATTGTTCACAATAATGGAGGCTGCAAATGAAAAAGGGTATTCATCCTGATTATTTTCAAACAACGATTCGCTGCGCATGCGGCAATGTTGTGGAAGTGGGTTCAACCAAGAAGAACCTCAGGGTTGAGGTCTGTTCCAAATGTCATCCCTTTTTTACAGGGAAACAGAAGCTGGTGGACACCGCCGGTCGTATCGAGCGATTTCGCAGGAAGTATTCCAAGTTTGAGGCTCAAAACAAAAAGGCATCAGAATAGTCCAGTTGGCGATCCTGTCCATCCAGAAGGGGGATAAGTGTTGTAAACGCAACGCAGAGAGGTGACTAATATAGATGCTTGGAAGACTGACAGGGATAGAGGAACGCTTCATGAAGCTTGAAGAGCTCCTTAGTGATCCCGAAATTATAAAAAATCAAGATGCCTACCTCCGGTATAGCAAGGAGCATGCTGAGCTGAGCAAGATTGTTTCTGTATTTCGTGATTACAGGCATACGGCCCAGGATATCGAAGAGTCGAAAGAGCTGCTTAGAGAGGATGATGAGGAAATCAGGAAGCTTGCAAAGGAAGATATCCGCGCCTTGACCGAGCGACTAGGAAAACTGGAACAGGAGCTAAAGCAACTACTGATACCCAGAGATCCGAATGACGAAAAAAACATTGTACTCGAGATACGGGCCGGCACAGGCGGTGAAGAAGCCGGACTCTTTGCGGCAGACCTTTTTAAGATGTACAGCAGATATGCCGAAAGCCTTGGCTGGAAGGTAGAGGTCTTGAGCAAGCATATTACGGGCGTAGGGGGCTTGAAAGAGATAATTGCCTTGATCAAGGGTAAAGACGTTTACCGTCGTTTCAAGTATGAAAGCGGCACTCACAGGGTTCAACGAGTACCGGTGACAGAATCACAGGGAAGGATTCACACATCTGCCGTAACTGTGGCTGTTCTTCCCGAACCTGAAGAGGTGGATGTAAAGATCAATCCTGATGAAATCAGGGTAGACGTTTTTCGCTCCACTGGTCCCGGAGGGCAGAGTGTTAACACAACCGATTCTGCTGTACGCATTACCCATCTCCCTACAGGGTTGGTGGCAACCTGTCAGGATGAGAAATCACAACATAAGAACAAAGCGAAGGCGATGAAGGTCCTGCGGGCTCGTCTCTATGACAAGATGGTTTCTGAGCAAAAGGAGAGAATATCTGCGGATCGGAGGAATCAGGTCGGCACAGGTGACCGCAGCGAGCGAATCCGGACCTATAACTTCCCTCAGAACCGGGTCACTGACCATCGCATTGGCCTTACTCTGTACAATCTGGAGAATATCCTCGAGGGAGATTTAGCGGAAATCATCGATGCACTCCTAACCCATCGCCAGGCCCTTGCCGTTCAGGATGCTGAGGCAGAGTCAAGGAATGCCGCCTGAACCCCGGACGCTGCTTCAGATTGTCAACTGGGCCACAGCCTTCTTTAAATCCCACGACATTGAACAACCCCGTGCTGCTGCAGAGATCCTTCTGGCTCACACCCTCGGTATGAGCCGATTGGATCTATATATCCGGTATGATCGCCCCTTGGAACCAAAGGAACTTAAGGCTTTTAAGGAAATTGTCCAAAGACGTATTCAGGGGGAGCCGGTTGCCTATATTGTGGGCGAAAAGGGATTTTGGTCGCTGGATTTGAAGGTGACACCTGATGTGCTGATCCCGCGTCCGGAGACGGAGACCCTGGTAGAAACCGCGCTTGAGATCATACCTGCTGAATTGGCCAAAAAGTCCCTCAATATTTTGGAACTTGGCACCGGTTCAGGAGCCGTGATCCTCGCACTTGCAACTGAGCGGCCAGGCCATCGCTTCTATGCCACGGATTCCTCGGATAAGGCCCTGGCCGTTGCTCAGGGAAACGCCCGGCGATGTGGGCTTTTAGGATCTGTCACCTTTCTACAGGGTGACTGGTTTGAGGCGGTCCGCCATCAAAGGCGTTGTTTTGACGTGATTGTTTCAAATCCCCCCTATATTTCACATCGTGACCTTGATGCCCTTTCTCCGGAGATTCTACGATATGAGCCCCGAGTTGCCCTTGACGGAGGGCCAGACGGTCTTGATGCAATCCGCATCATTATTGAAAATGCCGTAGATTATATGTTTCCAGGCGGATGGCTCCTTTTTGAGATCGGCTCGGATCAGCGGGCTTCGGTTGAGAAACTGATCCTCGATTCTGGAGCCTACGCCGATTTTGGTATTGTCAAGGATTACAACGGTTTTGACCGAGTTGTGCGGGTAAGAGCCCAAAAGGCGTAAAGCGTAAGCTGCAGGGCGCAGCCATGCTGTCTTAACTACTTAGCATTCTTACCTGTCCTTGCTTGATGGACTTTTGACAGGACTTGCTGATATATGTTAATAAAATCCGGATAAAAGCCCACTAATGACGGACAGCAACTCAACAAGTTGAGTGTAAGGGGAATTCTGGGAAGAAAATGCAGAGGATACCCATCAAGCTTGCAACTGCGGGCATGAAACTTGCTAAACCGGTTCGGAATAAAAGGGGAATGATCTTATGCGGGTCGAACGTTGAGCTTACCGAGGAAATGATTGCCCGGCTCTCTAATATGGGGGTTGAACGCATAACAGTGGAGGGTCATCCCGTGGATACCGGCGTCGAGGAAAAATCGCCCGGCCAGCAGATAGATGAAGTTTCTGCCCGTTTCAGACGCGTGGGAAAAGACCCGCTGATGAGAAAGATAAGAGATGCCATAATCCAACGTTTGAAGGAAAAGGGGAAACTGGGTGAGTCTGGATGAAGAAAGTATCAGGAACCGCATACAGAGACTAAAAAGTTTGCCTACCCTGCCTGGCATTTTTGAAAAGATCACCGGTCTGATGGAAAGCTCTGATACAGCGGCCGAGGATGTCGCCAACTTGATTTCCTGCGATCAAGCCCTGTCTGCCAGAGTCCTTCGTGTAGTAAACTCGGCGTTGTATGGGTTTCCTGGTAGGATATCAAATGTAACGCATGCACTGATCATCCTGGGGTTCGATGTGGTTAAAGGGCTTGTCTTGAGCACTTCGGTCTTCGACATGATGCTTGCGAGGGGATTCTATGGGCTTTGGGAGCACTCCCTCGGCTGTGCCACAACTGCCGGAGTAATTGCCAGAAAAACAAACACTGCCAACCCGGAGGAGGTATCGGTTGCCGGATTGCTGCATGACATAGGAAAGGTGATCATCCGAATCGAACTTCCAGAAGAAGCATCTCGCATAGATGAACTGATCGGAACCAGGGAGCTTTCGGTATACGAAGCGGAGGAGGAGGTCCTCGGGTTCAATCACGCAACTGTCGGAAAGTGGCTTTCTCAAAAATGGAATCTCCCGGATAAGCTTTCAGATCCTGTTACGTATCACCATAGCCCCGCTCTTTCGAGATTTGCGCCAAGATCGACCGCTATTGTTCATGTTGCCGATAGCATTGTCAGGGCTATGGGTTTTGGCTGTGCCGGGGACAATCTGGTGACTCAGATTGACAGTAACGCCTGGGAGATGCTTGAGATTTCTGATCCTATCTTGGAAGAAATCATCGTGGAAGTAGATGACAAATTGGAAAATGCTGAAGATTTTCTCTCAGGCTTTGGCAGTTAGCTATGACTCACAACAGAAGTAGAATACTGATTGTGCATGATGAGTCCACTGATGTGGATGAGATAAGGCGATTTCTGGAAGAAGACGGGGGTCGTTTCTTTGTGCAAATAGCAGGATCCTTCTTCGCTTCCCTTGATGCAATTTACAATGATCCTCCAGATCTTCTCATTGTCAATCAGTCATTGGAGACGGACGCGTGGAAGGACCTGTGTTCTATGATTAAGCAAGATATCGTGTTCGGTCACCTGCCGATACTGCTGATACTTCAACCACTTGAGCAGGACTTTGAGCTCGATTGGGAAAAGATTCCCGTCGACGATTATCTCCGGGAACCGCTCAATCCGGAGGAGATTCGATCCAGGGTCTTGCTGGCCCTTGCCCGGGCAGATAGGAACCGGGATGCCAACCCTCTGACTCGCCTGCCGGGAAACCACTCTATCATGAAGGAAATTCAGAAGCGGATTAAAGGCGGCTCCCATTTTGCGATTGGATATGTGGATCTTGATGAATTCAAATCGTATAATGACAAGTACGGCTTTGTGCGAGGAGACGAGATCATCAAGATGACCGCGCGTATTGTTACAAACTCTGTTCGGAAACTTGCTTTGCCGGATGCCTTTACGGGTCATATTGGTGGAGATGATTTTGTTTTTATTGTACCGCCTGACAGGTTGGACAGTGTTTCTCGGGAGATTATCAAGAATTTCGATCTTATTGTAAGCAGCTTTTATGATGAAGATGATAGAATACGCGGCTACATTGAATCGACAAACCGTAAGGGAGAAAAGGAGCGTTTCCCCATTATGTCGATCTCGATAGCGGCTGTTACAACTGAGTATAGACCCATCAAGCATATTGGCCAGATCAGTGCAATTATGGCAGAGGTTAAAAAACGCGTGAAATCCATGAAGGGAAGTAATTATATTAGGGACCTGCGAGGATCAAAAAAAAGGGTTTAACCTAAGCCGACGGAGCGCCTGTGCCTGCGAATTTACCGCCAGAGTATTTTGAGGTTGAAAAGCGTTATCGAGAGGCAAAGAGCGCAGCAGACAAAATTGCAGCCATCGAGGCAATGCTCGCTGTTGTGCCAAAGCACAAGGGCACGGACAAGCTGAGGGCGGATCTCAGAAGGAGGCTCTCCAAGCTGCGCTCCAGAGACCAAATAAGAAAACCCACCGGCAAGAAGGATGCAGACTATAGGATCGAACGGCATGGAGCCGCCCAAGTTGTACTCGTAGGTCCGCCTAACGTGGGTAAGTCTGCATTGGTGGCTGCACTGACAAATGCTGCTCCAGAAGTGGCCGATTTCCCTCACACTACCCGGAAACCGTTCCCGGCCATGATGCCTTATAAAGACATCTCTATCCAGCTTATCGACACACCGCCTGTAACCCGACAATGCTCGGAGCCTCGCTTGCTCGAGATGCTCCGGAAGGCCGATATGGTCCTTGTGGTCGTGGATGTGAGCACGGACCCTTCACGCCAATTGGGAGATGTGGCCGCAATACTTAAAGGGAGCTACAATGGTTCCCTGAAAGTGCACCAGGGAGGAAACACCGGGCCGGCCAGCAAGCCGGTACTTGTTGTTGCAAACAAAAGCGATGATTTCAGCAGAGAGGAAGATTTTGAGATCTTCAGGGAACTGGTTGAAGAGGATTGGCCTATGCTGGCCGTTTCTGCAAAGACCGGGCGGAATTTAAACCTTCTGAAGCAAAGAATATTTGAGTGCCTGGAAATGGTGCGAGTTTATACGAAGGCGCCCGGAAAAGAGCCTGACTATACTGAACCCTTTGTGCTGAAAAAAGGCTCTACGGTCGAAGATCTTGCGGCTAAGATTCACAGAGATTTCCCAGGCAAGCTCAAATGTGCCAGGGTATGGGGCAAGAACGTTTACGACGGCCAGATGGTTCACAGAGGCTATTTGCTCGAAGACGGTGATGTTATCGAGTTGCGACTATGAGCATGGTTACTATCGGTTTTTCGCCTCACCACGCAGAAGTCTTGCCATTTGCCCGTCAGCACATGGCGCACCACAAGACTATTGTACTTGAAGAACCACCGTCTGGCCACTTTATCGACATGCTGGAAGAACGCATTTCCATCGACGAATATGTCATGGAAGGAGAGCCGGAATTTCCCAAGTTTGAACGGCTGCTGTGCGCCATGCTACGGGAGCTGCACGGCGAAGGCCGGCGGATTGTTCAGGTGGAACCTTATCTGCAAAGCCTTCTTCATATCCATGAACTGTTTGCTGAAGGTAAAACCCCCGAAGATATCTTACGTAATCCCCGCCTGAAAGATGTCTACGTGGCAGAAAAGCGGGCTACAGGAGCATTGCTTCATTATTACAACCAGTGCTTGCACGCACCGTTTGAGGGTGTCGTCGATGCAGTGAAGGTTTTTGCCAGGTCTGATGCTGCTCGTCTGAAACTTCGTGAGCGCTTACGCTCTGAGGCGATCAAAGCACTCGTTTCAGATAACGGAGATATTTATGTAGAGGCAGGCTACATCCATTATCCCCTGTATCTTTATCTTAAACACATGCTTGGTGGAGGGCATAAAGTTCGTGTCGTATATCTCCTTGCGCCCGTGATCCGCCGACTTCACGGCGTGCGGCGAAATTTGGGGCCGGGCGACGTTCTCACCCTGTATTATGCATTGCACGGTGATGTCCCGAGCGATCTGGCGGACCTGCTTGCTGCTCGCAGTCTCATATATATCAAATTGCTTAACAAAGAGGAGCTTCTCCCCGGGGTCTCCGAGGCTCCCCATGCAGAGGATATAGTGAGGGTAAACCGAATAGTGGACACTTTAGGTATTGATGACTGTCGCAAGCTGTTTGATCGTATCCGCCTTGCAAAGCGCGAGCAGGCGCTTGGATTTGTAGAGACCTACGGAAAGCAGTTTCCCGCTGATAGCCAAGGAGGTGCCGCCCCTTAAAAGAACCATAAGCGGAAGTTTTCTCCGAATGGCCGTTCAAAGGACTTATTCAAACGTCTCGATGAGGTCATTGACCGTCGATTGTCATTCTTTTTCCGGCGGCGGTCGGTCGGGGAAAATATAGGGGGTTGCCTCTTCCTGTGATTCAAATACATCCTCGGAAATTTTTTCCTCATCTGCGCTGACGGGAACACCGGCTCTCCCGGGAGCTCGGTCCTCCCGTTCCCATATCAATTCACTGATTTGCAGGTGATCGATAATAGCCGTAAAGCCCATGACATCAGTCAAGATCTGCAACAGAATTTGATGTTGGCTTTCGCTCGGGAGAACGCCCTCCAAGTAGATTGCACCCTTCCGGCACCGGATTTCGAGTTCATCCAGATCGATCCGGCCGTCGAAGCGGAGTTGATCAAAAATCTGCATTTGAAGTTCCTCGCCGCTCAGGTTCCGATACTCGCTCGGGACTTCTGCTGAGGAAATCACCTCCCTGGCCGGCTGCAGCTTCTTTTGTTTTTCCTCATACTTGCGCATGCACTTGCTGCACAGACGCGCTTCTGGAAACGCTTTTAGGCGTTTCAAAGAGATCTGCTTTTGGCAGCTTTCACAGATTCCATAGTTTCCTGACGCCATTTTAGATAATGCCAGATCGATCTCTTCGATTTCTTCCTTCCCGCGTTCATCTAACAGATTGAAAAGACTACTCAGATCGGCTTTTTGGGCTTCTTCTTCCAGTTCGATATCGCGCTCTGCAAGGGAATCCCAATCAGATTCTAACTCACGAACTCTGTTGAAGATTTCCTTGCGCCGATGGAGGAGCAATTCTCTCAGGTACAGCATATCTTGTCCAGACGTGGGTATTTTTCCTTTTGCCGTATCCTGTCTACGCCAGGGAGATGGTGAGAATGTTCGATCTGGCGTTTACTCGTTCTATCTTGACGAGGACTGTATCCTTCGGGGCGAGTTCTGCCCCGCAGTTCAAGGGAAGCGGGCATTCCATCATATATCTGGTTAGCAGTACCACGTACTTTCTGTGGCGTTTCTCAAGAACCAGGGCTTCTTCCTTTTGTCCCACACGAGATTCAAGATGTCTCAAGATCCAGTACCGGGTCCGTTCTTGCTGAAGCATTGTAATATAGCTCATCGGCTGCTCGACGGCCTGAATAACAAATCTGAGTTCTTCATCTGAATACAACCGCTCCATGCCCAGAAGACCTCTTAACTGGCGCTGTGTTACCAGGTCAAGATATTTTCTCAGAGGAGAGGTCAGTGTCACATACGCGTCCAACCCAAGCCCCGCATGGGATTCTGGACTGAGGTTCAATACAACGCGGCTTAAAAGTCGCCGCTGCATCCAGTTTTGGTAAAGCGTTCCGCCGTCTTCACCGATGAGGTTTCCACGCGGGGGTAATTGTGATCTGTAGATTGTAGCTTGTCCGTGGTCTCGGAAGAATCGGGCTGCAAGCCAATTGGCCAGGATCATACATTCAGAGATCATCATCCTGCCTGGATTTTCCCGATTTACCAGGTTAATAGAGATATTCCTCCGGCTGTCTATTTGAACATGTATTTCTGGAATCGTGATTTGAAGTGCTCCTCTTTGTAAACGAAAGTTGCGAAATTTGTGTGCCATCTCATAGATTGCTTTAAGCTCAGGGTCTTCTCCAACAGCTATGTTAGCATCATGATATGTAAGCTGCCGATTTACCCTGATGATACTTGGAAAAATTTCGTAATTTACCACGTTTGCCGAGTTGTCAAGATCGGCCATTATGCTGATGGCCATTCTTTCCTCCCCTTCTTTCAGGCTGCACAGGTTCTCTGCCAGAATCGGAGGAAGCATAGAGATGCGTTTGTCCGGCATATATATAGAACTGGCACGAGATAGGGCTTCTTCATCTATAGAGTTTCCTTTTTCAACTACATGGCCTACATCAGTAATGTGCACTCCAAGGCGGCACCCGTTTCCGTTGAGTTCGATACTGACGGCATCGTCAAAGTCTACAGTATTTGAACCGTCAATGGTGATTGTTGAAAGACAGGTGAGATCGCGGCGCCCCTCGCGGGACTTTCCCTTTATAGCTTTTGTAACGAGGCGCCTTGAAGCTTGCATGACCTCTGGCGGAAAGGAATCGGATATGCCGAATCGATGAAGGTTTAGATTTTCATCTTTATCCCATACCCCCAATTTGACCAGCAAGTAAAAAGGTCCTTCCTTTCGGTCCAGCCCTGAGCGTGAAACGATCTCTTTGCCGGCTTCATAGTGAGGACTCTGTTTCCCGAAGAGATAAAAGGACTTCAATATCTCAATAATCTCTTTTTTGTCTGAGGGCACTGAAACAGGTACGGCTTCCATGACCTGCCGTATCCACTGACTTCCCTCTTCAATGATGCGGGACCTTCTGGCCTCCTCCGCAATTTGGGCTGCAACTCGTGCCACCTGTTCAGGGGCATTTGGGAAAAATCGATTCGTATCAAACTTAAAATAGAGCCGATCCTCAAAGAGTGCCCGCATCACAGCGGAGGTGTGGTCGGAAGACGGCTGTCCGTCGAAACACAATTCCGCTATAGTTTTAAGGTCGATCCATGTAGCTTCGGTGTGAAGAACCTCCCACAGGGTCTTAATGTCTATCTGATTCTGAAGTTGCTTTCTCTTGGCGGCGACAGCCCGGAGGCGCTCCACCAGTGCATCTCTGCCCATGTTAAGATCAAGGTATTCATCTGAAATGTGGGCGAGGCGTTTTTTTGCCTGGGTTACTTCACGATTGTTCTGCGTGAGCATTCGGAGCCTTTGATTCTTTTCTCCCAAAACCACAGCACAAACAATCTGCTTTCGATCAATATACTCGACAATCGTGCCGGATCTCATATTTTAACGCGTCGGAATTTCTACAACCTATTGACATTACGAGGTTTCTTGAGACTCTATTTTTTGTCTCGCAAAACTCAATGTTCCATCATTCCATCATTCCGTTGTTCCAAGTGTGAGCGAAGCGAACTAAGTTCACGTATAACAGCAGGGTTGCTAAAGATCAACAAAAGCCGTTTCGGGATCGAGTAGTTAACCACTTAACCAATTCCGGATCTGGCTACTTGACCAATCTCTGTATCTGGGCCGCATCCCTGATCTTCGGGTTGAGTTCCAGGGCCTTCTTCAGGTGCTCCAGGCCCTTTTTCTTCTTGTTCAGGAATTGGAAACAGAGAATGCCGAGATTTTTCTGGGCCAGATCCCAGTCGGGATTCAAGTCGACGGCTTTTTGAAAGGCCTCGGCTGCTTGCTTGTATTCCCTTTTTTGCATCTCTACTATTCCAATATTGAAATGTATGACGCTGTTCTTCGGATCGAGTTCGGCAGCTATCTTGAATTCTTCAAGCGCCTTGTCCAGCTTTTTTTGTTTCATGTAAAGATTTGCCATGTTGTTGTGGACCTTCGAATAGTCGGGTTTGATACGCAGTACTTTTTCGTATGCCTCGAGGGCGGCTTTGTAATCGTCGATGGAGGCGTAAGCGACACCGATGTTCAGGAGGGCGTTCATATGGTTGGGATAGGCCGCTATAACCTTTTTCAATGCCTCGATCCCTTCACGATACCTGCCTGTTTCGATAAACGCGCGACCCATATAGGAAAGTGTTTTTATGCGACGAGGATTGTGGAAATATGCCTTTTTCCCCTCAGCAATCACGCCCTTCCAGTTTTTTTGCTTTTCCAGTTGTGTAATATGTAAAAAATGCTGATCACATTTTATTCCATGGTAGTGAAAGCGAACCAGCCAAACCAGCGAGATAAAAACAATGACCCCGGCACATAGCATGATCCATCTTTTTGAGATAGGATAGAATCTCCTGTTGTCTCCCGCATAAAAAGAACCGAGAATCCCTGTGAAAATCATTGAAACAAAAGGGGGTATGGCACGCTGAAAAGGAAAGCTGAAACCGGCGTTGACCAACAACCCGACGAGCCCCACCGTGATTCCTATGGTAAAAAATCGGATCTCAGGGGAATTTTCAGGCAATGTTAACCGAAAGCTGCATCTGAGCAGTACAAAACCGAGCCAGGCAAGGAAAAGCATCCCGATCAGACCCAATTCAGCAAATGCCTGGAGAAAGTCATTGTGTACGTTGCTTAACTGAGATTTCTCACTAAAAATCTTTTCCTCAACCACTTTGCGATGGTAGAGCGGATAAAAGACCTTGTGGTTACCGAGGCCAAACCCTACCAGCGGATGATCCTTGATCATTTCCAGGGTGTTCCGCCAGATAGCGAGCCTTAGCTCCACAGACGAATAGCTGTTTCCCTGTGGTCTTATCTTGGCAGCCCGTTCGGCTATCCGGCTGAAGCCCGACGTGAAACCGTGAGGTCCTACGTTTATCATAATGCAGACGACAACCACGCCCAAAGTTGCGGCAAAACCCTTGTTTTTGTTCCACCTGCTCACATCTTTTGCCTTCAGATAGTCCCGGCCCAGCAAGACAGACAGGAGGAGAACCTCCACGGCAAATGCAAGCCATCCTGCCCTCGTCATTGTATAAAACAAAAAGACAACCATCAAGGCCATCGCAATGCACAAGATCCAGTCCAGGATTTTGTTTTTGTTGTTTAGAATCAAGCCTGCGCCGAGCGGAAAGGTAAGGACAATAAAATGCACCGCCATGTTCTTGTTGGCGAAGGTAGCGGCCGGCGGAACGACCTGGGGCACCCAGGAGAGGTTGAAGAGATATTGAGCAATGCCGAGCAGCGCGGTCAAAAAGCCCGAGACAAAGATGGCAGCCACTAACTGGATCAGACGCTTTTCTTCCCTCAGGCCATTAATGACCAGGAAAAACGCCACCGCCGATGCCGTCCAGTGCATCAAGGGGAGAAATGCTTCATACTTGTTGTGGGCATAGATTGCGGATACGTAGGACCACAGGATAAAGGCAATGATGGGAAGATTAAAGGGTGACTTCAGGATCAGCCATTTTTTATCTACGAAACTCTTGATAATCCAAACTAAAAGCAGAAGCGTTACCCCTATTTGAATAAATGCCATCTGCGGCAGGTTGGCAAAGTCATAGATACCCCTCAAGAATAGAAAAGGAGCAAGAAAAGAAATGCAGATAAGCCCCCACTGAAAAACCGCTTCAAGAGGAGCTGACGGAGTCTTTCTTGAAGGCTTTGCTGCTGATTTTCTCATGACCCTCTCGACATCCTTGACGCTTATACGCAGGTCGTGTGCAATTTTCTCTGCCGTTTCAGCAGAGCCATGCCGTCTGATGTACTTGATCTTTTTCTTTGACAGTTTCATATCGGTTTAGATTTTTGGTATCAGTTTAGGTTTTTGAAAATATTATCGCGTACAGGCCATCCGATTGTAGACCGCCTCAAACTCAGACAGTGAATCGGTCTACAATCGGATGGCCTATACGCTCCTTCTGTGTGTTTTTTGAAAGGGCTAAAGTGATACGATTTTTGAAAATATTGTATCACTTTTCCTGCTGAGCGATAATATTATCGAATACTCATGCCGATTATCCAAGACACCGCGATGAGGCCTGAACCGATAAAAAGAAGACCTATCTGGTACAACCTGCGAGGCGGGGTCTTTGCAACAAGATTGTACCCTATACCCATTACAATACCAGATACAAACCCAAACAGGTGGGCTGTAAGATCGGAATATTTCCCGCTCCCCAGGATTGCAAGGAGCGCAAGGCCGCCGGCAAGAGGTATCCATGCCTTTATTCGCATCTCAGGTTGTCTGGTCTTTCGCAAGAATTGATACCCTGCCAGTATACCGATCGCCCCAAAGATTGCTGTTGAGGATCCGATGGATATGTGGTTCTTTTGATATAAGAAAGCATTCATGAGATTGCCGACTATGCCGGTAATAAGGATGAGAAACCATCCAACGCCGGCTCCAGTGATGCTGCATACCGCCGTGCCGAATACGGCTATCCCTACTACGTTGCAGGCAAGATGAACCACATTTGCATGGACCATCAGAGAAGTGACTGTTCTGTATAACTCACCGTGCAAGATATTAAAAGCAGACGACCCATAGGTGCTCATAAAAGCCTGGTTATCGGTTCCCATAGCCATGAGCATATAAAACAAAACGAGCATCACGCAAACCCCCAGCCCAGAAAATGTCTTCTGGTAGTGCAATTGAGGGATTTGCCTATCTCCTCCAGTAACCGGATTCTCGCTTAGATATTTTTCAATGGTATTCAAAGCCCTTTCATAATCGGCGCTGCCTACTAATATGTTCCAGCCATATGCCCCTTTGTTGACGTCGTATGCTATACCGGATGAGCGCAGGACAAGTTCGTACTCATTGACTTTGTCTGCGTGAAGATTTTCAAACAGTATTACCATTGGAGATGAGTGACAGTTCAGCTCTCGAAAAAGGAAAAGACATAATTACAACACGACCAGAAAATGCTTAACATACCTCGGATCGAGGTCTTGGATGGATACTGATCCGTACTCTGTTTCGATCTCAACAAACAGCCGCTCAAACGTTTTACCGAGATCCCCCAGCAAGTCTGCAGCAGGAAGTCCGGATCGCATCGTCAGCCAGTCAACGAAAGACTGTTTCATCTTTTCGTCCACCCTGTAAGGTTTTTGTCCTTTTGTCCAGAGGTCTCGAAAAAAGGTCTTCATATCGTTGACCAGCAATGTGCCATCACTTTCAGGCAAATCAAGGTGGTCTCTCGCCCATGAGGTCAGGAGAAGATTCTTATAATTAACCGGCTGCCAAGCTTTGCCCCGATAAGGGAGAACCCCTCCAGCAAACAACAAAGACATGAGATGATCCAGGGCCATTATTTGTTCAAGGGCACTGTGGCAATATGAGATGTCGCTTGAATTCCTAAACTCACGGTATAGCTCTCCTCCCGAGAGGCCCGTATAAAAAAGAGGACGTTTTTTGAGCAGGCCCTCAAGAATTCCCCCCCACTCGTCGTCCCAAAAGCTTAAGTTCAGAGATTCCCTGACAAACCAGCTTTTCCTGAACCATTTTTCTGCTTTCCACTTAAGGTTCAGGGCGGCACTATAGCCGACACGGAATACCTGGCTTAAGGGAGTCTTTTGAAGAAACAGGCATGCCCTGGCAGTGTCGTTGCCTGCTAATCTCTCAAGGCCGATAGCCAGGTATCCGCAGGCTTTTCTAACAACAGAGGCCAGTTTCTCTTTGTCCCTAACCATTAGGCCGTCTGCAGAGATGATCTGGTTGCACATTGCGGCGAATTCCATCTGAAGCCTCTCCAGGGCCGGCCCGGGTTCTATCCGCTTCAGGGCCTTATAGAATAGATTCCGATCCTGTATGAGGAGTGATGCTGAAAGGGGTGCAGGCTCGGACGGTTGAGGTTGCTGTATAATCTTTTGCACTTCTGGCTTTTTTTCAACAAGCGCATCCGTGTCAATGTGCTGATAGATGCCAACGGCTTCATCAAATGGGAGAAAGCCTTTCTCGGCCAGCCGAACACTTCTAAGCCTGTATAGATTCTCTTCAGATTCTGCGGGAAGCACGTGATTCAGTTCGAGCAATACCTGATGGAATTTATCCAGATCGTGCTCTGCGAGCCGTTCGAGCAACTGCCTGATGGTATGATAATGGTCTTTGGATTTGATATGAATATAAAAGACGTTATCGAACGTGAAATAGTCCTTAGCGAAATCTGATGGAGATTCGTCCTGGTTCCTTATTTTTACGTCAATGTTTCTCGACAGGTGAAGCTTAACAAGTTCCCGGTGCTTGCGAAGTGCCCAGATCAAGAACCTTTCCGTATCCGCCTGGAGCAAGAGCGCGAACCAGCGGTTCACAGAATCGATTCTTAGGCGATCCCTTTGCCACAAGTCCATGTCCAGAAGATATTGCCACTGGTCATTCGAGGCGACTGATAGAATCGGAAGAGCATCTTCCGGGCCAATGTCCTGGACGAGCCAGAACACGTCTTCCTCGGCCATAGACTGAACCAAGCTGGCCGGTGTCCCTGATTCAAGGATCAGGTCAAGGGCCTTTTTGCCCGGAAGTTGTAACAACTCTCTCGGGCGGAGAGTCGAAAGGTGGCCTTTTTTTGCACGGGGCCGATGTGTATTTTGCATTGACGTCACTCTGATACCGGTTGAGTAGGGTGTTTAAATAATGCCTGAACGGGTGCCCCCAAAAGTTCATAATGGCCGTTCAAAGGAGTTATCCAAACGGTCTCTCCTTATATGTCTTTTTGTAACACTTTAGCTCTTTTAAAAAACAGACATATGGAGCGGACAGGCCATCCGATTGGAGACCGTCTCAAACTCAGACAGAGAGCCAGTCTCCAATCGGATGGCCTGTCCGCAATAATATTTTCAAAAATCTAAAC
>QMMV01000006.1 GCA_003647435.1 Deltaproteobacteria bacterium
CGAACCCGGATCAAAGCGCGTCCTCCTCCATCCGGAATCATGCATCCCTATTCGATTATCTCGCTTACGACGCCGGCTCCTACTGTGCGGCCACCTTCCCGGATGGCAAACCTGAGCTCTTTCTCCATCGCTATCGGCGTAATCAACTCCGCCTCTATGTCTACATTGTCACCAGGCATTACCATCTCCGTACCCTCAGGCAACGTCACCACACCGGTTACATCCGTCGTCCTGAAATAAAACTGCGGCCGATACCCATTGAAAAACGGCGTGTGACGACCACCCTCCTCCTTAGTCAATATATACGTCTTGGCACGAAACTTCATGTGCGGCGTAATGCTCCCAGGCTTCGCCACTACCTGCCCTCGCTCAACCTCATCTCGCTTCGTCCCCCTTAACAATACCCCAATGTTGTCACCAGCTCGACCCTCATCCAGTACCTTGCGAAACATCTCAACACCAGTACATACCGTCTTCTGGGTCGGACGAATCCCTACAATCTCCACCTCATCACCCACTCGAACTATACCACGCTCAACTCGACCAGTTACCACCGTCCCCCTGCCAGATATACTGAATACATCCTCTATCGGCATCAAAAACGGCTTGTCCACCTCACGCACAGGCTCCGGAATAAACTCGTCAATCGCATCCATTAACTCAAATATCGGCTTAACTTCCTCACTGCCAGAATCATCACTCTCCAACGCCTTCAAAGCACTGCCACGAATAATCGGTGTATCGTCACCAGGAAAACCATACTTGGTCAAAAGCTCCCGTAACTCCAACTCAACTAAGTCTATCAACTCCTCATCATCCACTAAGTCCACCTTGTTTAAAAATACCACTATCGCCGGCACTCCCACCTGACGCGCTAACAATATATGCTCACGCGTCTGAGGCATAGGACCATCATCAGCACCCACTACCAGTATCGCTCCATCCATCTGCGCAGCACCAGTGATCATGTTCTTTATATAGTCAGCATGACCAGGACAATCCACATGCGCATAATGCCGCTTCGCCGTCTCATACTCCACATGCGCAGTCGCAATAGTGATCCCACGCTCCCTCTCCTCAGGCGCCTTGTCTATCTCGTCAAACGGAACATAATCCGCATACCCCTTCTGGGCTAAATGCTTCGTTATCGCCGAAGTCAACGTAGTCTTACCATGATCAATGTGCCCAATCGTCCCCACATTCAAATGCGGCTTCACCCGCTCAAACTTCTTCTTAGCCATCTTATCTCCCTCCCTGCACGGAAAAAATGATTCTTACCAAAGAGAAAAAGAGCTTTAACCTCTTTTTTCCTTGATTGCTTCCGCAATCGATTGCGGAACATGTTCATAACGACAAAACTGCATCGTATAAGTTGCCCTCCCCTGCGTCATGGATCTGAGGTGTGTGGCATAACCAAAAGTCTCGGCCAGGGGAACCTGAGCATTAACCATGCGCACGCCATTGCGACTCTCTAAACCCCGAATTCTGGCGCGCCGCCCATTCAAGTCACTAATTACATCTCCAATAAAACTTTCCGGAGCCACGACCTCCATGACCATAAGAGGCTCTAAAAAGATTGGCTTAGCTTTTCTAACAGCCGACTTGAATCCCATCGAGGCCGCGATCTGAAAGGCCCTTTCGGAAGAGTCAACCTCGTGGTAGGAGCCGTCAAGGAGAGTAACCTTGACATCCACCATTGGATAACCGCCAAGAACACCTGTCTCGGCAGCTTCTTGGATGCCTTTCTTAACAGCAGGTATGTACTCCTTAGGCACTGCCCCCCCGACAATCGCGCTCGTAAAGAGAATCCCCTGCCCCGGCTCGGCAGGTTCGACACGAAGCTTTACATGACCATACTGTCCACGACCACCCGATTGGCGGACGAACTTTCCTTCTGCCTCCGAACTGCAGGTGACGGTTTCCCGATAGGCGACTTGCGGTTTGCCGACTGCAGCAGCAACCTTGAACTCCCTCACAAGCCGGTCCACTATGATCTCAAGATGCAGCTCCCCCATGCCTGAAATCAATGTCTGCGCAGTTTCTTCGTCAAATGAGACCTGAAACGATGGATCCTCTCTGGCAATCTTACCGAGTGCGGTGCCCAGTTTCTGAACATCGCCCTTACTCTTGGGCTCAATTGCGATTGACATCACCGGCTTTGGAAGCGTCATTGATTCTAACAAGATCGGATTGCTCGGCTCGCATAGTGTGTCGCCGGTACCGGTGTTTCTCAAGCCTGTGACCGCCACGATGTCCCCGGCATAGACCTCCTTGATTTCCTCTCGTTTGTCTGCATGCATCTTTACGAGTCTTCCGACCTTTTCCTTTATTCCCTTCCCGGCATTATAGACGCTGGCGCCGGAGGTCAGGGAACCAGAATATATGCGCAAAAAAGTTAAGTGGCCGACATAAGGATCCGTCATCAACTTAAAAGCAAGCGCTGAAAACGGGGCGCTGTCATTCGGCGGGCGTACCACTTTTTTTCCTTCTAAGTCCAGGCCACAAACAGGAGGAATATCCATCGGAGATGGCAGGTACCTGATCACACCGTCCAGAAGTGGCTGAACTCCCTTGTTTTTAAAAGCCGAACCGCACAAAACCGGCACGCGCTCCATCGACAGGGTTGCCTGACGGATTGCTTTGATAAGTACCTCAGGCGGAACAGGGAGTCCTTCAATGTAATGTTCCATTATCGACTCGTCAACATCTGCCATCGATTCCACAAGCTCCAACCGTCGTTTTTGAGCTTCCTTCTCAAGGGATGGGGGAATATCAGTTTCTTCGAAACGGGCCCCGAGTGTCGACTCACCATAAATGATCGCCCTCATAGAAATCAGGTCAATAACACCAGCAAAATCTTCTTCCCGTCCTATGGGCATCTGAAGCACGACAGGTTGAGCTTTCAGCCTGGTACGCAACATCCTTACACAATTATCCAGATCCGCCCCGACTCTATCCATTTTATTGACAAAGGCAATCCGGGGAACTTTATACCGGTCAGCCTGCCTCCAGACTGTCTCCGATTGTGGTTCCACGCCGCCGACTGCACAAAACACGGCAATAACTCCATCTAACACCCTCAAACACCGTTCGACTTCAACAGTAAAGTCAACATGGCCGGGGGTATCAATGATATTGATGCGGTGTTCCTTCCAGAAACAGGTCGTGGCGGCCGAGGTTATCGTGATGCCCCTTTCCTGCTCCTGTTCCATCCAGTCCATGATCGCAGAACCTTGATCCACCTCACCCATCTTGTGGGATACACCTGTATAATACAGGATCCTCTCAGTAGTCGTGGTTTTGCCGGCATCGATATGGGCCATGATGCCGATATTTCTTGATTTTGATAATGGAAACGATCGTGCCATGTTTTATATTCTTAGTGACAATCTACGTTTTTGAAAACATCTTGTTGACCGCTCTGACAAAGACGAGCGTCTATCCAAACCTGATAATATGAGTCCTGATCATGGATTCCAGGTGACAGGATGACAACCCATGGCTCTGTTGCCGTATCCAAAAAGCTTTTACCATCTATAGTGCGCAAACGCCTTGTTAGCCTCCGCCATTCTGTGAGTCTCTTCCCGTTTTTTGATGGTGGCTCCGCGCCGGCTGGCGGCATCCATCAACTCCCGCGCCAATCTTTCAGCCATGGTCTTTTCCGAGCGCTTCCGTGCGAATGTGATAAGCCACCTGATCCCAAGGGCTACCTGCCGGCTGCGCCGAACCTCTACGGGGACCTGGTAGGTAGACCCCCCCACGCGGCGAGACTTAACCTCGACGCGCGGCTTGGCATGCTCCATGGCTTGTTCAAACACTTTAAGAGGAGACTGTTTGGTTGTCTTTTCGATAATATCAAAGGCATCATACATTATTCTTTCCGCGACACTCTTTTTGCCTTCTTTCATCATGCCGTTGATGAATTTTTGAACAAGCCTGCTCTTATATTTTGGATCGGGTGAAACATCCCGTTTCGGCACTTCTCCTTTTCTTGGCACTTGAGCCTCCCCTGATATCGTTATCCGTCAACTCTACACCGACAATCGCTGCTCATTCCGCTTATCGCACAACATAAAGACATAAACAAGCTCTTAACCGGACTGGCCTCGATTCTCGGTTTACTTTGGTTTCTTCGCACCGTACTTTGATCGTCCCTGTTTGCGGTCTTGCACACCAATTGAATCAAGCGTTCCCCGCACCACGTGGTAGCGGATGCCCGGCAGGTCCTTGACGCGCCCGCCTCGAACAAGCACTACTGAATGCTCCTGCAGGTTGTGTCCCATGCCGGGGATGTATGCGCTAACCTCAATTCCGTTAGTTAGTCGCACCCTCGCCACCTTTCTCAATGCTGAGTTCGGCTTCTTAGGGGTTGTGGTATAGACACGCGTACATACTCCCCTCTTTTGAGGACTCTCCATTAAAGCGGGGGTATTGGACTTCTTCTTGATACGCTCTCTCCCTTTTCTGACAAGCTGATTGATTGTAGGCATAATATTGTCCTTCTATTTCCATCAAAGCAACGCCCCCAAAAAGGGGGCGCGCTCCCAACAATCACAAAACTTTGTTTTATATCCGATGAAAATAGCTACGTCAAGGTTTTTTTACATTTTAAGCCTGAGCCGCCTCCTGAGCCCCGGCATCTGAGATCACCTCGGCAGATTCGGACTTCTCTTTGTCTCCTTCTCCCGCTATCTTTAACACCACCGGCGCCTTTCGGTATCGGGCCATACCGGTACCGGCCGGCACAATCCTGCCCATGATCACATTCTCTTTCAGGCCCTTCAGGTGATCTACCTTGCTGGCTATACTTGCATCTGCCAATACCTTGGTTGTCTCTTGAAATGACGCTGCTGAAATAAAGCTCTCGGTACTCAGCGATGCCTTCGTAATCCCCAGGAGAACAGGTTTGGCCGAAGCGGGTTTGCCGCCTTTTGCCACTACTTCTCGGTTGACATCCTCAAAGCGGTCCTTTGCCACATGTTCTTCCAAAACAAAGTCTGTGTCTCCAACATCAACAATTTTCACTCGACCCAACATCTGCCGCACAATGACCTCGATATGTTTGTCATTTATTCTGACCCCCTGAAGCCGATAAACCTCCTGAACCTGATCTACAAGATACCGGGCCAGGGCAAGTTCTCCTCGAATATTTAAGATATCGTGCGGATTGGCTGCCGTTCCCGTCAACGGCTCTCCTGCCCTCAAGAAATCGCCTTCCACGACGTTGAGATGTCTTCCTCTGGGGATCAGATATTCCTTTTTCGCACCCACATCCGGTGGAACTATGGTAACCTTCTGCTTGCCCTTCGCACCTTTTGAAATGCTCACATAACCATCAATTTCGGTTAGCACAGCAGCTTCCTTCGGTTTTCTACACTCAAACAGCTCTGCCACACGGGGGAGGCCCCCTGTGATATCTTTCGTCTTGGTCGTCTCCCTTGGGACCTTGGCAATCACGTCCCCTGCAACGACCTCGTCTCCCTCAGAGACCATGAGAATAGCTCCGACGGGGAGGAAATATCGAGCAGCACGGCCTCCCGGAAGGATGGCGGTCTTGTTCTCCTTGTCCTTGATGGATATCCTTGGTCGGACATCAATGTCCTTGTATTCCACAAGTACCTGGCTCGCCTTGCCCGTCACGGGATCTACCTTTTCCTTCATGGTTTTTCCTGCAATGATATCTCCGAACTTCACCCTACCGCTTACCTCAGTGAGGATTGGCGTAGTGTAAGGATCCCACGTTACCAGCAGATCTCCGGGCTTTACCTTTTGACCGTCAGCCACCTGAAAATGGGCTCCATATATGACAGGATATCGTTCTCTTTCTCGGCCATCTTCTCCCACAATGGCAAATTCTCCACCTTTGCGATTCATCACGATATATTCACCTGCACTGTTTTTCACCGTATTGAGGTCTATACATTTTATGAAACCCTCGCTGGTTGCCCTAAAATCAGCCTGCTCCGCAGCACGGCGAGCTGTACCGCCGATGTGAAACGTTCGCATAGTGAGCTGCGTTCCGGGCTCTCCGATAGATTGGGCTGCCAGGATACCAATAGGGGTTCCAACCTCCACCGGCTTTCCATAGGCCAAATCACGTCCGTAGCATTTAGAACACGCTCCACCGCGAGCACGACATGTGAGCACCGAACGGATTTTCACCTTAGTGACACCCGCTTTATCTATCCTGGCCACTTTGTCCTCGTCAATTTCTTCATTGGCACGTACAATCACCTCATCTGTATACGGATCTTTAATATCCTCGAGGGCCACACGTCCCAGCACACGTTCGCCCACCTTTTGGATGATCTCACCGCCTTCAACAAGAGGTTCCACTTCAATCCCCTTGAGAGTACCGCAATCTTCTTCTGAGATTACACAATCCTGAGCAACATCGACAAGCCGACGCGTCAGGTATCCCGAGTTGGCCGTCTTCAATGCAGTGTCAGCAAGGCCCTTTCTGGCCCCGTGGGTGGAACTGAAGTATTGAAGCACCGTGAGACCCTCGCGAAAATTGGCAGTAATCGGTGTCTCAATAATCTCGCCAGACGGCTTGGCCATCAGCCCGCGCATACCCGCCAATTGCCGCATCTGGTCTTTACTACCCCGTGCGCCTGAATCCGCCATCATATAGATAGGATTGAAACCCTCTTCTTTGCTCGGCTTTCCATCCCTGCCCAACAGCGGCCTTCCTTTTCTGTCAACAATAGGTGAGGCCTTCATCTCCTTCATCATTTCATTCGCCACATCAGTGGTAGCTTTCGCCCAAATGTCGACCACTTTATTATATTTCTCACCTCGCGTTATCAAGCCTTCGGTATACTGCGCGTTGATCTCAGCTACTTCTTGTTCAGCTTTGCTGATAACATCCCACTTCTTTTGAGGAATGACCATGTCATCTACGCATATGGAAACTCCCGCTTTCATGGCATACTCATAGCCGATGTCCTTCAAACGATCTGCGAGGATAACGGTAGCCTTGCCACCCAGGGTTCGATAACAGTAGTTGATCAATTGACCCAAAGACTTTTTATTCATGACCTTATTGATCAGTTCAAAAGGAATTCCCAATCTCTTCGCCAGCACTTTGAATATATGATAATTCCCGTTACCCTTGATAACATGACTAATCTCGCCCTCCTCGAGAGCGAAGATTTTCTCTGCATCCAGCGGGCTAACACCATATCCTTGTTCAAGTACCCTCTTCTGGACAAACCCGAGGTCTCTGGCACGAGTCCGATCCATCTCATTTGAGATACGATCCGCCAGCCGAGTGAAATCTTCACCTTCCTTCAACTGAGCAAGGGTCGCTGTGGCTTCCTCCTCCGAGGGGAGCATTATATGAGCCAGATGCACTATTGGGTCATGAGGGAGTATTTCTCTCAGAATAATACGCCCCACAGTGGTTTTCACCCGTTCTCCGGATAGGCGAACCACGATCTTGGCGTGAAGGTCCACCTCGCCCGCATCGTAAGCTGAGCGAGCCTCATCCGGGTTGGCAAATATCTTGCCCTCTCCCTTCACACCAGAAACTGATCGCGTCATGTAGTATATACCCAGCACTATATCCTGCGTTGGTACAATAATAGGATCACCATGGGCAGGAGATAGGATGTTGTTCGATGACAGCATCAGCACGCGGGATTCAATTTGTGCCTCTATTGAAAGGGGCACATGGACCGCCATTTGATCTCCATCGAAATCAGCATTAAAAGCAGTACAAACCAATGGGTGAAGCTGAATCGCTTTGCCCTCTATCAGGATCGGCTCGAATGCCTGCATCCCAAGACGATGCAATGTCGGAGCACGGTTGAGGATCACAGGATATTCTTTGACCACTTCATCCAGAGTGTCCCAAACTTCAGGAGTCTCCCGCTCCACCAGCTTCTTGGCGCTCTTGACGGTGCTGACCAGGCCTTTTTGTTCGAGCCTGTAAAAGACAAACGGTTTGAAGAGCTCCAAGGCCATCTTCTTGGGCAAACCGCACTGGTGAAGACGCAAGTTCGGCCCTATGACGATTACGCTGCGCCCTGAATAGTCAACTCGCTTGCCCAGTAGATTTTGGCGGAAGCGCCCCTGTTTACCTCTCAAGGCATCGCTCAACGATTTCAGCGGCCGCCCGTTCTGTCCTGTCACAACCCGACCGTGGCGGCCATTGTCAAAGAGAACGTCTGCAGCCTCCTGCAGCATCCTCTTTTCATTCCGTATGATAATGTCGGGGGCACGCAGTTCCAGAAGTCGCTTCAACCGGTTGTTACGATTAATTACTCTTCGATACAGATCATTTAGGTCAGATGTTGCAAATCGCCCCCCCTCCAGGGGTACAAGAGGCCTTAAATCGGGCGGCAAAACAGGGATCACATCCATGATCATCCATTCAGGACGATTACGTGAGTGCCGAAATGCCTCAACGATCCTAAGTTGCTTGGACAGCTTCTTACGCTTGGCATCAGAGCCTGTGGCCAGGATTGCAGCTCGCAACCTCTTAAATTCTTCATCCAGATCGAGATTTTCAAGAAGAACCTTGATGGCTTCAGCGCCGATACCAGCCTTGAACCTGTCCCCATATTTTTCTACAACCTCCCTGTACCTTTCGTCTGAAAGGAGCTGACGCGGGGCGAGACCCGTATCGCCCGGATCAATGACAATATAGGAGTCAAAATAGAGCACTTTCTCCAACTCCTTCATAGTCAGCTCCAGGAGGTTTCCTATCTTGCTGGGCAGGCTTCTCAGAAACCATATGTGGGCAATCGGGCTGGCCAGTTCAATGTGACCCATTCGTTCCCGGCGCACCTTGGACTGAATAACCTCGACCCCGCATTTTTCACACACGACCCCACGGTGCTTCATCCTCTTATACTTACCGCAGTTGCATTCATAATCCTTCGTAGGGCCAAATATCCTGGCACAGAAAAGCCCGTCCCGTTCAGGTTTAAATGTCCGATAGTTAATAGTTTCCGGCTTTTTGATCTCTCCATGAGACCATTCCCGGATCTTTTCAGGGGATGCCAGAGAGATCCTGACCGCAGTGTAATTCAAAGGGTCTTTCGGCTTTGCAAAAAAGCTGTATAGTTCTTCCAATGGCACTCTCCTTTACTAAGCTTCCTTTTTGTTTTCAAGAAGCTCGATATCGAGGCCTAATGCCTGCAGCTCCTTGACCAACACATTAAACGACTCGGGCATGCCGGCCTCGAGCACATTCTCTCCTTTGACAATCTTTTCATACATACGCGTCCTGCCGGCCATATCGTCCGACTTGACCGTTAAGAACTCCTGAAGAGCATAGGCGGCGCCATAAGCCTCTATTGCCCAGACCTCCATTTCCCCCAATCGCTGTCCGCCGAACTGCGCTTTTCCGCCCAGTGGCTGCTGAGTTACAAGCGAGTAAGGGCCAATAGAGCGGGCATGTATCTTGTCATCGACCAGGTGGTGCAGTTTTAACATGTACATGATACCGACTGTCACATTTTGGGCAAATGGTTCACCTGTACGGCCGTCATAAAGTGTGACCTGCCCCCGAAGAGGATAGCCAGCGCTCCCTAACAAGTCCTTAATTGCGGACTCTTTGGCTCCGTCAAAAACCGGAGTAGCCACATACATCCCGTCCCGATAACGCCTGGCAAAGGCCAATAGTTCTTTCTCATCTAAGCTGTCAATCTCGGCCTTCTCGGAAGCCGAAGAAAAAATTGCTTTTAACCTCGTCCTTAACGCCTCGCGATTTTCGGCGCGGATCAGTTCGTTGATCTGATCAGCCAGTCCTTTCGCGGCCCATCCTAAGTGAGTCTCCAGAACCTGTCCCACATTCATCCTGGACGGCACGCCCAGCGGGTTCAATACCATGTCTACAGGGGTTCCGTCTTCAAAATAAGGCATATCTTCCTGCGGCAGTATGCAGGAGACCACTCCTTTGTTCCCGTGCCTGCCGGCCATCTTGTCACCAACAGACAGGTTTCGTTTCACGGCCACATAGACCTTAACCATCTTGATAATGCCGGGCAGGAGCTCATCCCCACCTTTATACCGGCTCAACCGTCGCTCAAAACGCTCGCGTACCTCATCGCGCTGCTCCCGGTAGCGCTGAACGATTTCCCTCACCCGAGCGGCAACATCGGCATCCTTCAGTTCTATCGAAGCCATGTCGGATATACTCATCTTAGAAAGGGCTTCTGAAGAGATTTCTTTCCCTTTTTTGACAAGGGAGACCTTCCCCTTCTTAAGAGGAGCTGCACTGGTCTTGCCCGCCAGCAACTCTGTGAGGGTTTCAAGGGCGACCTGCTCAATGATGGCCAGTTCATCATCCCTGTCTTTCTCAAGGGCCTCGATCTCCTGCCTCTCAATGGCTAAGGCGCGTTTATCCTTTTCCACACCCCTTCTGGAAAAAACCTTGGCATCAATGACGGTACCGCTTATTCCCGGGGGTACACGAAGTGAAGAATCTTTCACATCACCGGCCTTTTCGCCAAAAATAGCCCTGAGCAGTTTTTCCTCAGGAGATAGCTGGGTCTCGCCCTTAGGAGTAATCTTGCCTACCAGAATGTCTCCCGGTTTGACCTTCGCACCGAGCCGGATAATACCGCTTTCATCCAGGTCCTTTAAGACATCTTCCCCCACATTAGGAATGTCACGGGTAATTTCTTCTTGGCCCAATTTGGTATCGCGGGCCACAGCTTCAAATTCTTCAATGTGAACCGAGGTGAAGACTCCATCCCTTACCAGGCGTTCACTTACCAGGATAGCGTCCTCAAAGTTGTATCCGCCCCATGGCATGAAGGCAACCATCACGTTCTTTCCCAGGGCAAGTTCTCCACCCTCTGTGGCCGGGCCATCGGCAATCACCTCGCCAGCCTTAATATGCTCCCCTTTTCTGACAATGGGCCGCTGGTTGAAACAGGTGTTCTGGTTGGAACGAGTAAATTTTTTCAGGCTATAGATCTTGACCTGCTTGCCGTTTTGACTACCGTCTCTCGTGTGTTTTACTACAATGCGAGTAGCATCTACGTCCACCACCTCGCCATCGCATTCAGCTACAACAGTTACCCCCGAATCTCTGGCCACTATTCCTTCTAAGCCTGTACCGACAAGGGGAGCACTACTTACCAGCAAGGGCACAGCCTGCCGTTGCATGTTTGATCCCATAAGCGCCCTGTTGGCATCGTCGTTTTCCAGAAAGGGAATGAGTGATGCCGACACGCTTACGAGCTGATTAGGAGAAACATCCATGAGCTCGATTTCCTCTCGCTTCGCCATCACGAATTCGCCGCCAACACGCGCTGAAATGAAAGGATTAACAAATCGCCCACTCTCGTCCAATAAGGCATTTGCTTGAGCAATCGGATGGTCTTTTTCTTCCAGCGCACTCATAAATTTCACCCTGTCGGTAGCCCGGCCGTTTTCCACCACCCTGTAAGGTGTCTCAATAAACCCAAACTTATTCACACGGGCAAATGTGCTCAATGAAACAATCAGCCCAATGTTCGGCCCTTCTGGAGTCTCTATGGGACAAATCCGACCGTAATGCGTAGGGTGCACATCTCTGACCTCAAAACCGGCACGTTCTCTTGTCAGTCCACCTGGTCCCAATGCGCTTAACCGTCGTTTATGGGTAACTTCCGAAAGTGGGTTGGTCTGGTCCATAAACTGGGAAAGCTGGCTTGTGCCAAAGAACTCTCTGACCACAGCAGTAACGGGTTTGGAATTAATCAGGTCATAAGGCATCAGCGCCTCGATCTCTTGCAGGCTCATCCGCTCCTTAATGGCGCGCTCCATTCTTACGAGTCCTATGCGGTATTGGTTTTCGAGGAGTTCTCCCACGGCTCGGACCCGGCGATTTCCAAGGTGGTCGATATCGTCTGCAGGACCCTGCCTGTCTTTCAAATCAACAAGGGTTTTTGTGGTATACAGAAGATCCTCCTTCACAAGAGTCCGCACATCACTCGGCACATTTTGGCCGAGCCGGCTATTCATCTTCAAACGGCCCCCCGGCGAAAGGTCATAACTGAAAGGACTGAAAAAGAGTTGATGGCACAGCTCCCGTGCAACTTCCACCGTGGGGGGAGTGCTTGGCCGAAGCCGTCTGTAAAGCTCAAGAAGCGCCTCGTCTTGCGTCTCTACCTTGTCAAGCAGCAAGGTCTTTCGAATAGAATCACTCGTTGTTGCACTATCAATGTAGACCAACTCAAGGGCAGTTATATTAGCAGCCAAAATCCTTTCGAAAAGGCTTTCATCCAACACCTCATTGTACATGGCTACCACTTCGCCAGTCTCTGGATGAACCAGGGTGCGGGCCAGGATCCTATCTTTAATATCTTCAAATGTGATAGGTATCCGCTGTACCCCAGCCTCCCGGAGTTGCCGAAGAACCTTTTTTGTAAAACGTTGCCCTTTTTTGGCAATGATATCTCCGCTTTGTGGGTGTCTGACAGCCACTGATACAGACTGTCCCCGGAGAATCTCCTTATCAAGACTTCTATAAAGACGTTTCCCCTCTATGAAAATCTGCTCAGTTTGGTAGAAGCAGGTCAAGATATCTTCTCCAGAGTACCCGAAAGCCTTGAGAAGCAAGGTGACTGGAAACTTGCGACGCCTATCAATGCGGGCATAAACAAAATCCTTTGCATCAATTTCGAGATCGATCCAGGACCCACGTGCCGGAATAATCCTGGCCGAGTAAAGGACCTTGCCGCTTGAATGTGTCTTGCCCTTGTCGTGATCAAAAAACACCCCAGGTGATCTGTGTAGCTGGCTCACCACAACCCGCTCGGTACCATTAATGATGAATGTCCCTCTCTCTGTCATGAGCGGAATGGTACCGAAATAGATCTCCTGTTCCTTGATGTCTCGAATATTCTGTACCCCCGTTTCGCTGTCAGTATCGTAGATGACCAGGCGCACAGTGATATACATAGGTACGTCATATGTCATCCCTTTATGGAGACATTCATTTTCATCATACTTGACCTCTCCAAGGCGGTAAGAGACAAATTCCAAAGAAGCGCTTCCCGTAAAGTCGCGTATCGGAAAAACACTGTTAAAGGCCCCCTGGAGACCTATGTTCTCTCGCTTGCCCGGGGCAACATCCCGCTGCAAAAAGCGGGCATAAGAATTCTTTTGTATTTCAATCAAATTCGGAAAGGGCATAATCTGTGGAATCTTGCTGAAACTTTTTCTTATCCGCTTGTTTGCCAGAAATCTTTCTCCCATACGATCTCCATGTTTGTTGTTCGTTAATAGACTTTGATTTTCGCGCATGTCCGGCACTTTGACTCCCAGCTCACTCGCTTCGAGTGCAGAAAGCTAAAAGAACAAAATGCAACACTTCAGCTCTTTCAGCCCGCTTAGTCTACCGGTATTATTTGATTTCAACAGTGGCACCAGCTTCTTCAAGCTGCTTTTTAATCTCTTCAGCTTCGTCTTTTGAAACCCCTTCCTTGACTGCTCGAGGAGCCTCATCTGCAACTGCCTTGGCTTCCTTCAAACCGAGGCCGGTAATTGCCCTGACCGCCTTGATAACCTGAATCTTCTTGTCACCCACTGCGCTCAAAATTACATCAAATTCGGTTTTCTCCTCCTCTTCAGGCTTGGCTCCAGCCTGCTCACCTGGTGCAAACATGGCCACCGGGGCAGCGGCGGACACCCCGAATTTGTCTTCTAAGTCCTTAACAAACTCAGAAAGTTCCAGTACCGACATATTGGAAATAAATTCTATGACATCTTCTTTGCTAACCTTAGCCATTAGATATTCCTCCTTGTTAATTCGTTTTTCATTGTTTTACTCAGGCTGCTTTTTTCCCTTGATGGCCTGCAAGACAGATAGAAAGTCCCTTGGCACGCCCTTCAAAACCTCAACCAGGGATCTCAGCGGGCCGTTCAGCACCGAAAGCAGCTGTGCTATCAGGGTATCGCGCGACGGGAGCTTGGCAAGCCGGTTAATTCCTTCCAAATCGATTGCTTTGCCATCTACTATCCCCGCCTTGATCTCCAGTGCTGTATTCTCTTCGCTAAACTTCGTAACAATCTTGGCAGGAGCAACCAGATCATCGTAACTGATGGCCACAGCAGAGGGTCCGGAAAAATGTTTTTTCAAAAGCATCATGTCCGTTCCCTCAGACGCTCTCAGCAGAAGTGTGTTTTTTACCACCTGGTATTCGAGAGAAGATTCCCTGAGTTGATTCCGCAAGTTATTCAGGGCGGGCGTATTCAGCCCCCTAAAATCCGTAAGGATTACGGTTTTAGCTTTTGAAAACTTTTCATGGAGAGCCTTGACCAACTTTTCCTTTTCCGCTTGTCTCAAACTTCGTTACCCCTCCTCTCTAATGCAGTCAGCGTTCAGCCGCTGTCTATCAGCAAGGCAGAAAAATCCGAGGTGTACCTGCAGCCTTTGACAGGTGTTTTGTCTATGTGAGCCCGGCGCCAAAACAAAACCTACTCTGATGGACCCGCAAGAAGACCTTTGCACAACCCTTTTCCCCTCATTTGCATGGGTGATTCATGAATCGCCCCTACTCCCGTGAAAGCCGGGGGAGGATGGAACGCAACGCAGGTCCTGCACGAGCAGGATTTACCAAGCCGTCATTCTTATTTCAGAATAGTCTTTACATAGGCAGGATCTACCTTGATGCCAGGACCCATGGTCGTTGAAATGGTGATACTTTTTAGATATGTACCTTTACTGCTTGCCGGTTTTAGACGCATAATAGTCTCAAAAAACGCCGCTACATTCCCCAAGAGTTTATCCACTCCGAACGAGACCTTTCCCACAGGGGCGTGAACAATTCCACCACGCTCCACTCTGAAATCGATCTTACCTCCTTTCAGCTCTCTAACCGCACGAGCTACATCAAAGGTAACCGTGCCGCTCTTGGCATTCGGCATAAGCCCTCTCGGCCCAAGGATCTTGCCGATACGTCCGACTGCACTCATTACGTCCGGTGTGGCAACAGCCTTGTCAAACCCCAACCAGCCGCCTTTTATCTTCTCGACAAGATCATCATTTCCAACAAAATCTGCGCCTGCTTCCTTGGCCTCTTTTTCCTTCTCACCCTTTGCAAATACCAGCACCCTGACCTCTTTGCCCGTTCCGTTCGGCAATAACACCGAGCCTCGGACCATCTGGTCCGCATGCCGGGGGTCTACCCCTAAACGAACCGCCACATCAACTGTTTCAGTAAATTTCACATAAGACGTCTCTATCGCCAATTTCAGCGCCTCTGCGAAGTCATAGCTTTTCCCGGGGCTAATCTTCTTAGCAGCCGAAATGTATTTCTTTCCTCTTTTTCCCATCGTGATTTATGAAGCTCCTTTCGACGGCCTGTTGCCCAAACAGCCCGTTGAGATTAAACCACTTCGATCCCCATGCTGCGGGCTGTGCCCTCTATGATCTTGCATGCTTTCATCAGATCGTTGGCATTCAAATCCACAAGTTTCGTTTTTGCAATCTCTTCAATCTGTGCATGTGTCACTTTTCCCACCTTCTCCCTCTTGGGATCAGCCGCTCCCTTAGCAACCTTGGCCGCTTTTTTCAGCAGAACCGATGCAGGAGGGGTTTTCAGGACAAACGAAAAAGATCTATCCTGATAAACCGTGATCACTACCGGTATGATCATTCCCTCCTGGGCAGCAGTTTTAGCATTAAAGGCCTTACAGAACTCCATAATATTAACCCCATGCTGACCAAGGGCCGGCCCAATCGGTGGGGAAGGATTAGCTTGTCCAGCCGGAACCTGAAGCTTAATAGAACCTATTATTTTCTTAGCCATGCAGTTTACTCCTGTTACCGTTTACAGTGTTTCCAATTTCAAATTTACTCTTATACCTTTGTTACCTGAACGAACTCCAACTCCACCGGGGTGGGGCGACCGAAAATGCTCACCAGTACCCGGATTTTCCCTTTATCCGGATTCACGTCTTCTACCGTTCCTGTAAAGTTTGTAAAAGGTCCATCTATGACACGAACTTCATCTCCTGGTTCAAACAAAAACTTCGGCTGAGGTTTCAATTTGCCGGCTTCTACCTGGCTTATTATCTGTTCGGCTTCCTCATCTGTGAGCGGTGCAGGTGCGTCTCGGCCACCCAGAAATCCGGTCACTTTTGGTGTATTCTGCACAATATGCCACGTATCCCGCGTTAGTTCCATCTGCACGAGGATATAGCCCGGATAAAACTTTCTCGACGAAGTCTTCCTCTTGCCTTTGACTAATTCAACCACATGCTCGGTGGGAATAAAAGTCCTCCCAAATTTATCCGCATGACCTGAGGAGGCAATCCGCTCTTCTAAAGCGGTCTTTACCTTGTTTTCATATCCAGAGTAAGTATGAACTACATACCACTTTTTTAAACCCACAATCCAACCCCTTTGAAGACTCAACGGAGTATTAACCGAATCAACCCAGACAGGCTCACATCAACAAGGCCAAGAAACGCAGAAACAATAATCACCAGCACTATAACAACGGCAGTCGATGCAACAGTTTCTTTTCGAGATGGCCAGGTGACCTTTTTCAGCTCCATCTTAACTTCTCGAAGGAACTGACCGGACTTTGACAAAAAGCCGATTTGAAACTTTTTCCCTGAGGGCTTGACCGCGTTGGCAACACTCTTGCCGCCGGTTTCGCCAGGGCGATGGCGCTGACGGGCGGGTTTTATCGCAACCGAACCCCCGGGAGCAACCTCTTCTAATCCAAGCGAGGTCTCAACCTTGACGGGTTTCAAACCCTGTGGACCCGTATTACCCTTCGCTGCCTCCCTTTTTCTTTTCTTCTTTGTCGATGCTGGCCTTTTTCGCTTAATACGTCCCATAGTTATCCTGCAAAACTGCCTAAAGTGAACTAAAGCGAATAAAGTTACAACGTGAAACACCGATCAATTGATTTTATTGGTTCGATTCGTGAAAAACCACTAAAATCAATCAACCAATCTAAGCAATGAAACGAGTAATCAAATGTCTCGGAATTTCTATAACCTATTGACATCATAGATATTTATTAGCCCTATTGCACACTCGCTCAGGGAATAATGGAATGATGGAATAGTGGAATGATGTACAAGAAAAAGGAGGTTCCGACGCAGAGCATCGGAACCAGGATAAAATCCTCTTGAACCCAATCTTTCACCATTCCATTATTCCAATTGTGAGCGAAGCGAACTAAGTTCCAGTTTCTTTATGGCCTGAACTTTAGCTCATTTTAGGCATTTCAGCTCACTTTAGGCACTTAACGAATATAGATTGGCAGGCCAGGAGGGATTCGAACCCACACCCCCCGGATTTGGAGTCCGGTGCTCTAGCCGTTAGAGCTACTGGCCTGCAAAAGCAAAAAACTGTGCCCATCACCGGGTCTGTCGCCCTTTGTGCCCCCGAGAAAATAAACATTTGGTTGACCCGGTAGGCCGTTATGTCGAAGCGGTTGAATGGTCGAGTTGTCGAATCACAGTCAATCACTTAACAACTCGACAAGGCGTAACAATTTAAGTTTTTGAAAACATCCGGGTTTGTTTTTCAAAAGGACTAAACTGATACGACAACTCAAATAGTTACCTGGTTTCCTTATGCAGTGTATGTGTTCGACAAAACCTACAGTATTTTTTGAATGCGAGCTTGTCTGGAGTTGTCCGCTTGTTCTTGGTCGTAGTATAGTTCCGGCGTTTGCATTGCGTGCAAGCCAATGTGACAATGATTCTCAAACTCCTCACTCCCCTCTTTGCGAACCCGGATCAAAGCGCGTCCTCCTCCATCCGGAATCATGCATCCCTATTCGATTATCTCGCTTACGACGCCGGCTCCTACTGTGCGGCCACCTTCCCGGATGGCAAACCTGAGCTCTTTC
>QMMV01000007.1 GCA_003647435.1 Deltaproteobacteria bacterium
CTTCTTTTTTCTACGGGCTCGCCAAATATTACCCATAACGCACGAGAACTGACCGAAAATAGCCTGCCAGTCGATTTCTCCTTTTATCTCTTTTTCGCGCGTCGGCAGGTTCATCGGTTTTGGTGAAAATCCATCCGAAGGCTTTTTGTCATCGTAAAAGATACCCATTGGCTCCTCGTAGAGCCCTAATATTTCCACGAACCGAGGTAACCTATCTGTTAGTTCCAGGCCCATTTGCCTCTCCTTTGGTTTTGGTTCTCGGAATTCATTTAAATCTGCTCTCTATTACCCACTTACTCTATGCCTTCGACCGCCCTTCAGCGGCAGCGGTCTCCTTCTCCCCGCGAGAGAATTTTCATACGGCATTTCGTTATTGAGTTATTTGTAACACTTTAGCTCTTTTAAAAAACAGACATACGGAGCGGACAGGCCATCCGATTGGGGACTGGCTCACTGTCTGAGTTTGAGACGGTCTCCACTCGGATGGCCTGTCCGCAATAATATTTTCAAAAAGCTAAACTGATACAGTTATTTCAACATATCACAGCATACCGTCCACAGGCGCCTACAACTCAGGAAATTTCTCTGACCTCCCAATTCTCGCTGACCCATAATCCGATAATCGGGATATTACTATATTGCCTGCGTATGCAGTCCATTGCTGCAAGAGTATGCCGGTATTGTTCCTGCTGACTTGCAGGATTGCCGGCACAGTCATGATGCCCCACGACAGCAATACCTGCAGAACCGTGTTGCCGGACAGAAATTCTCAGGCGATCAAAAATGGACTCAACAACATTCAAGTTGTTCTGTTCAGCAAGTATGCGATTAGGGCCCGGCTCTGAAATAACATCGACATAGTTGACATTAAACCTCTTTTTCAAAAACTCAATCACGGGAAGTTGCACCCGCCCGTCCATGCAATTTATAGCAGTACAGAAGCTCATCTCATCAAACCCTCCCATCAAGGCCAAGATATCCTCGCCCTCTCCTTCAATTCTAATGGGCTACTTATCCTCTTTCGGCTTCAACATCTTGATTCGGCCTTGTTTGTCTTTAGTACCAATCGTGCAGTTGCATTTGCTACAGCGAAGGAGGTAGCCACCATTGGGCAGTCTTTCCTTGCAAATATCCGCAAGCTTGCAGTATGCCTTGCATGTCGGACACTGAAGAATCATGGCCCAGACCTCTCCCCCGATGTCAAACGGCAACCTTTGTACCCAGTATACGTACCGATCGTGATATCTGCGCGAGCCGCGAGGCCGGCGGTTATTCTTTCAGCGCAGACATAGGTGACGACATGATCTCGGATGCCTTGGCCTGGCGAATGCGCTCTTCTTGTTTCGCTTTTCTATCATAGCCCATGTTTATTTTGGATACTAGGTCTTCGGTTTTACAGGGCTTCAAGAGATAATCTAAGGCACCCAGTTTCATCCCTTCGATCGCTGTTTCGACCTCTGCGTGTCCGGTGAACATTATCACTTCCGTCAGCGGTTTTATCCTTTTGATTTCACGCAGAGTCTCGATGCCGCTCATGCCGGGCATTTTAACGTCAAGTATGATCACGTCGAAGTTGTATTTTTTAACCTTCTCAAGGGCGTCTTCACCGCTTGAAGACGTAGTCACATCAAAGTCACGAATGGCCAAACGCTCGGACAGAGAGTCCACAAATTCTTGTTCGTCGTCCACAATTAAGATCCTGGGTTTCATTTTTTACCTCCTCATATCTTTGTGCTGGTTAAAGTTGATGGGCCTGTAAAAGCCCCAAGAGAACTCATTTTCGTCGTTTCCACGAGGGCTGGAACCGAGGAAAAGTAGCTACTTATGGACTCCCGCCTCCACGGGAGTGACGTATAAATAACCCTTTTACAGGTTCATTAAAGTTGCCGGCCGTGATTTACCCGCCGATGCTTTCAGGCAGCGTGAGGACAATCTCTTGGGCCTCGACGTCGACGGCAAGTTCAGAGTTAAGTGCACCGAGCAGGACTTTTGCACGCTGCGCCGGAAATGTATCCGGGGGCACTTTTGCCAGGTCTTCGAGATGTGTGAACTTAATGCGTGCGCCGTTCTTCGTCTCCTCGACGATAAGCCCCACGGTTTTTCCCGTCCCGGCCACACCCATGGCGAAATCAAGGCAGAGCCAGACCAGGTTTTCTAAAAAAAACGGCACTGTCGTAACTGTTACACGGCTCGCCGGGGGCTTTCGTTCCAGGGTCACGCCCCGCATGGAGGCAAACCTGCCAGAGAGTGCGACCACAAACTCCAGCAGGTCCCATAGGTCGACGCTTTTTGACGATTCGTCAATACTGTGTCCGAACCTGTTCAACCTGGTGACGATTCCGTCTGCCCGTCGGGTCTGCTTCGCGATCTTTTCCGTCACCCTCTTGACCTTTTCAAGGTCGACAGGCATACCTCCCTCCTCCGCCATGCAGGTGAAATCGTTCAGAAGCCCAGCGTTTTCCTTGATAATGGCCAGGACGTTCTTGAGTTCGTGAGACATAGAAGCGGTCATCTTCCCGTAGAATTGAAGCCCCGCTTCCCCGGCTCTGTCAAATTTGCGGCTCATGGCAGACTCCTTTACTTTGTGCAAGCATCTTTTATCTTATCAATAAGGGCTTCGATGCGGATCGGTTTCACCAAGTAATACTCGCTTCCGGTCTCGGCTGAACCGGCTTCAAAATCATCTTTGGAACCGTGCCCGGTCATGAAGATAAATTTCATGCCGGGACATTTTGCCTGCAATTTTCTTTTCAGTTCCAGCCCGCTCATCTTGGGCATCTTCACATCGAGCACTGCAAGATCGAAGATAGTGGATTCAACTCGCTTCAAGGCGTCATCGCAGGTGCAAGCCCACTCAGCGTCAATACCCCTGAAAGACAGCCGCTCCGCCATGGTGGATACCAATTCGCGCTCGTCGTCAACTAACAGAACTCGCATGTGCCAGCCCCCTTTTTTGCTGCAGCTTAAGCGGCAAAATGATGGTGAAAGTCGTTCCTTTGCCTACTGCACTTTGCACGTTGATCTTGCCCCCCAGTTTCTTGACAAGACCGTATGTAATGGAAAGGCCGAGACCGGTCCCGCCTTTTTTCTTTTTGGTGGAAAAAAACGGCTCGAAGATTCGTTTCAGGTCAGACTCTGGAATGCCGCACCCATCATCACTGACCTTTATCAAAACGGAGTCCGCTGAATATCGATAAGCCTTGATGCGCAGGTGTCCGCCATCAGCCATGGCCTGGAAGGCGTTGTTGACCAGGTTGAGAAGGATTTGCTGAAGCTTGCCCCGATCACTCCGTAACTTAGGTATACCGTCGGCCACCTCAACGTCGACCGTAATACTCCTGTACTCGGCTTCCTTGCCCAGAAAACCGAGGACCTCATCGATGACCTCTTTGAGGTCAATTGGTTGGATACTTACGTCCATATGGCGGGCAAAGCCCAAAAGCCGTTTAGTGATAGTCCCGCATCGCTCCACCGAAGACAGGATTGAATCCACAAGGCCGATCAGCTTTTCGTCGCTGACCTCCTCCTTCTTGAAGGTGAATATGTCCCGAATTAATCCGGCCTTTTCGTTGATAATTGCCAACGGGTTGTTGATCTCATGGGCCACGCCTGCCGCCAACCGTCCGATGGAAGCCAGCTTATTGGTGTATTCCACCTGGTGGAGGGCCATGACCCGCCTCTCATCTGCAACGTATATCTTGTTAACAAGATAGGAAGCCACGCCGAGGATCACAAGCAGGATGGTCGCCATGCTGACCAGCAGAAACCAGAGGAGTTTCTTGCGCGTCTGGTACCAGTGTTTCATGAGTTCGTCTGTGTGCTTGACAATTATTAGTATGAACGGCGTGTTCGCGATATAGGCATAGCCGACGGTAAGGGGGACGCCTTTGATGCTCTGATCCTCGAATACCTGCGCATTCGGACTGTACTCCGGAAGCGTCAGATGTATCTTTTTGAAAACATTTCCGAAAAAACGGGATGGGGTCTGAAGCACGCCATTCCGATTGACAAGAAAGGCGTCGCCGTGCCCACCCAGTTCAAGCCCGGAAAGCAACTTGCTGAATTGTCCTGTGTCTATTGTAGCCCGAAGTAGATAAAAGGAGCCATCTGGCAGATCGTGCTTGACCACAATAACCAAGTGAGGAACCCGCCTGAATCCCAGGAATACGTCGCTGATGTACACACCGCGACCCAGGACTTCCCTGAACCACGCCTGGTTGCTGTAATCAATGTTCTCAAGCTCATACGGCCCGACATAGGTTCGCTGCCTGCCCGAGGAATCTATCACTCCCAGATCCTGGAATCCAGAGAAAGCCTTTTGCAGGTTTTTCAGAATGGCAGCGAGGCGGAGTGGGTCTTTTAAGTCCTCAAACGCATTTTCATGAGTGATAAAATCTACAGCCGACTTCCGTTCACCCAGAAAGAAGGAGATGGCCGACGAGGTGTTGGAAACAACGCGGGCCATGCGCAGAACGTTTTCGGATTTTATTGCATTTCGCGTGACACTGTAATCAATAAAAGCCATGAAAGTCAAAGGCATAAGGGTGACGACACCTGTAAGGGCAACCGTCAACTTCCAGATTCGCCGGAAATTGAACAGATGTTTAAACGGCCCCGTGCCCTCTTGATAATCCCAAAAGGCCGGCTTTAATTTTGCTGATATGGACATATCTGATCCAAACTTGTCGGTTTATCGGGCCAGCAGCAGAAAGAAACCTCGGTGCAGAAGGTGGTTATCCCTTCGCAACCTTTTTCCGCCGAATTTTCTCGTTCGCCTTCTTTAGTGTATCGCTCAATAAATCGATATCCACCGGTTTCTGCAAGTAGGCGAATGCGCCAAGGTCCATACATATTTTCCTGTCGGCCTCCGACCCATGGCCGGTGAGGATGATGACCTCGATATCGGGACGAGTTTCCTTCACCCGGCGTAGAACCTCGATCCCGTCGATACCAGGCATTCTGAGGTCAAGTATCATGACCTCCGGTTCGTCTTCCCTGACAAGGTTTAGGGCCGATTCGCCATCGTAGGCCACGGCCGCTCCCATGTGGCGCATGAGAAGCCGCTCGGATAAAGTTTCGACGAATTCACGCTCGTCATCCACAAGGAGGACCTTCGATGGTACCTCAAAATCGTACTTGCGGTAAATATCGGTCTTGTAGTACTCTTTCCCGACCTTGGTCACCACGGATTTGACTCCCTTGACTCTGGTTGCAATGGACTTGAGTTCTTGTTCCAGCCGGTTGAGCATCAGAACGTGCTTGTTGATAGTCAGCGTTACTGAACCGTCCCTGGCGCTCACCCTCACGTCGTGTCCCTCCTTACCCAAGGCCACTTCCACCCTGGCAGCCAGATGGAAGTCCTCCACTTGCCTCCTCGACGCCTCGGTCGGTTTGAGCACATCTTTGTTTACGTTTTCATCAATGAGTGTTGCTGCCTCCTTGATGCTCCTTTTGTCTGTGGCGATGACGATGTCATATAGTGAGACGTTCCAGGGATCCTTCACTCCAAAGATGGTCTTAACCCAAGCGGCGCAGTCGGCGTCCCGCACGCGGATAAGTTTTCTGGCATCCTTCTCGGAGAGACCTTGTTCTTGAGCGGCCACGGATATCCTAAACCTCAGGTTCGCGATGAGGCACACACGAAGCACATGGCTGATCTCCCTGGGAACAAGCTGCCCGGCAAAGCCGGAGATGAGAAGATTGTCTTCGGAGAGCTTCCCAGACAAGGCAAGTTTGAGCCAGGCGATAGAGTGCTCCCGTTCATGAGTAAATTTGTTAAACACAGAAGTCTTGGCAGCGAAGGCACGCGCGATTTTGTTTTCAGACATGCCAGAAAGCCTGCTTGCCTCGGCAACTATAGCCTCGGTTGTGACCAGCTTGTATCCGACCCTGTCCAGTACTTCCCTGATAACAGGGCCTTCTTTGCAAAAAATGCCACTGAATACAGTAATTATAGGCATCTCCTTGATCCCCCTTCTCTTGTCCGGCCGTTGTTAGGCAAGGCGACATACGGTTGTGAGCGGGCACTTTGCATCATGGACATCAGGATGCGCGTTTTCGTAGACGGAACGGATGGCCTTTTCCTTGGTCGGGTAAATATGATCCGGACCAATCCTCTCGAGCAGGTGCGTGCGCTTGAGAACCGCCATGACAGACTCGTTTACGCCACTTAAAGAGACGTCCACACCAGCGGCCCTGCATCTGTCGATAGTAAGGGACAGGGCTTCTTCACCTGTCGCATCCATGTCACTAATACCATCGAACACAAGTATTATGTGTTTCAAATTTTTCATTTTCCGCATTCGCTCCGCGATCTGGTCTTCCAGAAAACTTGCATTAGCGAAAAAGAGCGGGCCGTCAAATCGGACTACTGCGATATGCTCGCATTCCTTAAGACCGAAGGTCATGGCGTCGCGCAGAGACTCATCTTCGTGTCTTGACAGAGATACAACAGATGGCCGCATACTCTTGTAAAGGAATACGAGGAGCGAGAGGGCCACGCCGATTTCAATGCCTTTTTCCAGGTGTGGTGCGAAGGCCAAAGTACAGATAAAAGAGATAATGGATATGGCCCCGTCATACCACTGAGCCTTCCAGGCATGGATGAAGCCGGAAGCATTCACAAGGCCGATAACAGCCATCATGATCACCGCAGCCAACACGGACTGGGGAAGATGATACAAGAGTGGAGTAAAAAACAAAAGTACGATAACTACCATCAGGCTGGTGATCACGCTGGACATCCCCGAAACCGCTCCTGCTTGAAGGTTGACTGCAGACCTGGAGAACGAACCAGAGGTTGGATAGCTTTTGCCCAGAGAGCCGCATATGTTGGCGAGACCCTGGCCTATAAGTTCCTGGTTGGGATCCAGGCGGTGGCCGGTCTTCGCCGCAATGGCCTTTGCAATAGCAATCGCTTCCATGAAGCCAAGAAGCGAAATGATGGCCGCGAAAGGGAAAAGGTGCAGGATGATTTTCGAGTCGATCCTGGGAATAGACAAAGAAGGCAGACCTTTGGGGATGACACCGACCACTGCGCCGCCGCCCATCATGAGCAACTCGTCCTCTTTCAGTTGTTTGTTCCCCACTTTGATCCGCCACGTGCGCCCGTCTCCCCTGATTCCCTCAGGGAGCTCGTTCTTGAGGTAGAATTTAGGAAAACTTCCCTCTCGCTCTACCCCCTCAAACAACAAATTCCTTATCTGCTCACGATATACATGAGCTTTGTATTTTAGTCGCTCAGTTTTGATGCGGATGACACTCGCATCGTGCTCGGCGTTCAGGACACCAATAGTGTCGCGGGCGCGCTTTGCCCTTTCTATGGCTTCATTCACATCGGAACGCTGTTGGGCGAGATGTTCAAGGGCGGTCACGGTTGCGTTGAATTCCTTGATGAGACTCCGGACCCTGGCAGAGTCGATGGCGGAAATATCAATACTGGCATCGTGGTGGAATCCTACAGCCCAGGAGATAAATGTGGTGACAACTACAGCTATAAGCACACCGGGCATCTTCGGCGAGATGCGTTTCAGCCCGTACATGATAGCGAAGGCAAGTCCGCCCATCAACAGCGTAGGCCAGTGCGTGTAGTGACCGGCGGCCTTACATACATGAATGATGGTCTGGTAGTGATGTGGTGCCTTGTCCACGTAAACTCCGAACATTTTGGACAGTTGGGATGAGGCGATGATAAGGGCGGCTGCATTGGTAAATCCGTTGACCACCGGGTGCGAAAGAAAGTTGACCACAAGGCCGAGTCTGAATACTCCAAGGCCGAACTGAAACACTCCGACCATGAGGGCAAGCAGGATGGCATAAGCAATGTACTGCTCGCTTCCGGCCGTAGCCAGCGGCTCAAGCGACGCCGCGGTCATAAGCGAAACCACCGCTACAGGACCGGTGGCCAACTGACGGCTCGAACCGAACAGAACGGCGATCATAGGCGGGAGGACGGAAGCATAGAGCCCGTAGTAAGCCGGAAGCCCCGCCAGCTGTGCATAGGCCATCGACTGGGGAATGAGCACTAATGCCACTGTAAGCCCAGCGATGAGGTCCATCCGGGCACTGTCAACACTGTAGTTCTTGAACCAGGCAAGAAACGGAAAGAACCGGGTCAACATGAGTCCACCTCTTGTTGCTGTGTTTGGTTGTTTTGCAGCATCCTGCGGCACGACTGCATAAGTTCGTTGTAGAGTGCGCCTGCATCGTAAAGTTTGTAGGTGTTAAACCGCGCCAGGCCGTCGACCATGCACAAGATGATCATTGCCGTCTTTCTTGCCGGCATGTCTGCTATGGAGCCGTCCTTTTGTCCAAGCTGGACAGCCTGTTCGAAAATGTCCAACAGGCAATTATAAATGGACTGAAGGTACTCCCCACACAGGGGATTGACCTCGGCGAGTTCGTAAGCATCGTGACGGTGTAAAAGGAGAAAGCGGTCTTCCATTCTTCCGACCAGGTAGAAATAGAAGGAGATGGTGCCTTCTATCATGTCCAGGCCTGTATCGAACTTCCTTTCTCTCCTGTACCGCTCGAATTCTTCCACAATGTCAGATTTAAAGCCTTCCAGAATCGAAAGGAAGAGTTCTTCCTTGTTTTTGAAATGATAGAAGATCGTCCCCCCGGCCACCCCGCTCATCCGGGACAGCTCAGCCATGGAAGTCTCTTTGAATCCCTTGGCGGAAAACAATCTGGTCGCAGCACGGAGAATCATTTCTTTCCGAGACATAACAGACTTTCGCAACCTATGCCGTTCAAAAACCTGACTGAGCGCTCAGTCAGGTTTGTTTTATATTAACCTATTCCCGCCATGTCAAGAGGAAAATCGGCATGCTGGAAAAAATTATTTTCTTCTCATAAGGGGCTCTTTTGCTACGTGCGATAATGGGAATTGATCCTGATGTAATCGGTGGAAAGATCGCAGGTATGGATGGTTGCGCCTTTACTGCCGAGTTTCAAATCGATGCTGATTGTGAAACGATCCCCTCTCAAGACCCTGTTTGCTTCTTCCTCGGCAGCATTGCCACGGCCCTGTCCATCCCGCACGACGCAGACATTATCAAAGAAGATGTCAACTGTTTCGGGATTCAGAGGTACACCCGCTCTGCCGACCGCAGCCATTATTCGGCCCCAGTTGGCATCCTGTCCAAAAAGGGCGGTCTTTACCAGCGGGGAATTAGCAACTGTGTAAGCTACTTGCCTTGCGCTTTTCTCGTCCGGTGCAGATCTTACCTCAATGGTCACCAGTTTTGTGGCACCTTCTCCATCCTGGACGATCTGAAGGGCGAGGGTAAATAAAAGCTCGTTCAGGATTTTCTGAAAAACTCCGGCACACGAAGGCTCGGTAAGATTGATCCCGGACAGCCCATTGGCAAGAGCAATGACCGTGTCGTTTGTGCTTGTGTCTCCATCTACAGTGATGGTGTTAAACGAACCGGCCACCGCCCTTTTCAAGGTGTTACCGAGGGTCTCTGGTGTTGCAGCAACATCTGTGCAGACAAAGCAGAGCATCGTCGCCATATCAGGCCGAATCATTCCGGCACCTTTTGCCACAGCGGCTACCGTGAAGCTCTTCCTGTCAAAAGTCCCTTTTTTTAAGACAGCCTTCGGGAATGTATCTGTGGTCATAATAGCCCGGGCGACATCGAAAAGTCCTGAAGGAGTCAGTTCGCGGGCAAGTTGCGGCAACACTGATTTAATGGCAGAAACGTCGAGAGGCCGGCCGATTACACCTGTTGAAGCAACCAGGGTCAATTCATCATCAATTCCAAGGGCATCAGCCGCAGCCTTGGCTACGGCGCAGGCGTCTCTGAGGCCGCGGGCACCGGTGCATGCGTTCGCATTTCCGCTGTTGACCACTATGGCCTGGCAGAGTCCAGACTTGATGCGCTCTTTATCAAGAAGTACGGGTGCCGCCTGCACCCGATTGGTGGTAAAAACGCCGGCGGCGCAGGCAGGGACTTCTGAAAAGATTATACCGAGGTCGCTTTTCTTGTCTTTCTTAATTCCAGCACAAGCGGCACCGGCAATAAAGCCTGGAACCTGCAAGGTGGTCATCTTCCGCAGCACTTTTTGTATTTCTTTCCGCTTCCACAGGGGCACGGGTCGTTGCGCCCGATCTTCTTTTTTGTCCGGCGCACCGGCTGTCTTGCACTTTCTCCGCCGTGTGAATAGCTGAGTTTGTCGAGTTTGGCCTTCTCTTTTCTTTCAATTTCAACTGGTCGGGCAATCTGGATGTGAAAAAGGAACTTCACCGTTTCTTCCTTGATTCGGGCAATCATATCCATGAACATGTCAAAGCCTTCCTTCTTGTAGACGACCAGTGGGTCCTGTTGGGCATATCCGCGAAGGCCGATCCCCTGTTTCAGATGGTCCATGGCAAGCAGGTGTTCCTTCCATAGATTGTCCACAACTTGAAGCAGGACCATCCGCTCCAGCTCTCTGAACTCTGCGGTTCCAAAGGCCGTCTCCTTTTCTTCGTACATATTCATGGCAGCTTCAAAAATGAGATCAGCAAGCCCTTCACGGGTGAGACCATCAACTGTATTCCGGTCGATGTTGAGCTTGAGCCCAAACTCCCTGTACGTAGCCTCTCTCAGGCCTTTCATGTTCCATTCATCGGGAGGAACGTTTTCATCTGCAAACGTTTCTGCAATGTTTTCAGACACCTCTCGTATCATCTGCTCAATGTTAGGCTTGAGACTTTTACCACTTAAGGCCTCGCGGCGCTGGTTATAGACGACCTCGCGCTGCTTATTCATCACGTCATCATATTCAAGAAGCTGCTTGCGGATTTCGAAGTTGTGCGCCTCAACCTTGCGCTGGGCATTCTCTATTGCCTTGCTGATCATTCCGTGTTCAATAGGCTCGCCTTCTTTCATGCCCAGCCGTTCCATTATGGAGGACATGCGCTCACCGCCGAATATGCGAAGCAAGTCATCTTCTAAAGATAAATAGAACCTGGAGGAGCCTGCGTCACCCTGGCGGCCCGAACGACCCCTGAGCTGGTTATCAATGCGGCGACTCTCGTGGCGCTCCGTGCCGATTATATGAAGCCCTCCAAGTTCTTTGACCCCTTCTCCCAAAACAATATCAGTACCACGGCCTGCCATGTTGGTAGAGATAGTCACGTGCCCCTTTTGTCCCGCCTTAGCCACGATCTCGGCTTCTCTTTCGTGATTCTTGGCGTTTAGAACCTCGTGCTTGATCCCTGCCTTTGCCAGCATGCGGCTTAGCTTTTCCGATTTATCAATTGAGATTGTGCCAACCAGCACAGGCTGTCCTTTTTTATGAAGCGCTTTAATTTCTTCCACAACAGCCTTAAATTTTTCAAACTCTGTTTTGTAAATAACATCAGGATAATCTATCCTGATCATCGGCTTGTTGGTAGGAATGACGATAACATCGAGATCGTAAATCTTTTTGAATTCAGCCGCTTCCGTGTCAGCGGTCCCTGTCATGCCGGCAAGCTTGTCATACATTCTGAAGTAGTTCTGGAAAGTAATCGTGGCCAGTGTCTGGTTTTCCTCGGCCACTTTCACACCTTCTTTGGCCTCAACGGCCTGGTGCAACCCATCACTCCAGCGACGGCCCGGCATCATTCGGCCCGTAAACTCGTCCACAATGATTACCTGTCCGTCTTTTACTACATATTGTACATCCTTATTGAACAACCAGTAGGCCTTGATCAACTGACGGGTGACATGGAAGCGCTCAGAGGCGTCCCGGTAAAATGCTTCCGCTTTCTGCCGCTGTATCTTCTTCTCAAGACTTGTGAGCTTGTCATTTTCATCAATCTTTCGAAGCTCTTCGTCTAAATCCGGGACAATGTAGTCATCAGAACGGCCCCCATAGATAAGCCTCAAGCCTTTCTCAGTAACCTCGGCAATATTCTGATTCTCCTCAATGGTGCAATAGAGATCCTGGTCGATTTTGGGAAGCAGCTTTTGTGCGGAAAGCTGGCCTTCCAATCTTTCCAATTTTTTCTTCAGGGCAGGTTGTTTTGCAATCAGATCAAGAAATCGCGGATTTTTGGGGTCTCCCCGTTTTACTCTCAGCAGGAGCTCCAGAGCGCTGTCGGTTTCGCCATTTTGCTCGAGCTCTTTTAGGGCATCATTTAAGATATTACTGATCAGACGGTCCTGGTGCCTTTTAAGTTTTATCACCTTTGGCTTCATTTCCTCGTAAAGCCGATTTGAAGCCTGTTCAACAGGGCCGGATATGATCAGCGGTGTTCTGGCTTCATCGATAAGGATACTGTCGACCTCGTCGACAATGGCAAAATGGTGGCCTCTTTGAACCATAGAATCGAGGGAAAACTTCATGTTATCCCGCAGGTAATCAAATCCAAACTCGTTGTTCGTTCCGTAGGTGATATCGGCATTATAGGCGGCCTTCCGCTCGGCATCGTCCAGTCCGTGGACAACAGTTCCTACCGTTAAGCCCAAGAAACGGTAAATCGCTCCCATCCACTCGGTGTCTCGTCGAGCAAGGTAATCGTTCACGGTCACGATATGAACCCCCTTACCCGTCAGGGCATTCAGGTAAGCCGGAAGCGTCGCCGCCAATGTTTTTCCTTCACCGGTTTTCATCTCGGCAATCTTGCCCTGGTGAAGTACAATTCCGCCAATGAGCTGAACGTCGAAATGGCGCATCGAAAGGGTCCTCACAGAGGCCTCGCGCACCACGGCAAAAGCCTCCGGAAGTAATTCGTCGAGGGTAGCACCGTGATCGATCTGTTCCCGGAAGGCCCCAGTCTTAGCCTTCAACTGATCATCGCTCAGAGATTTCATCTGGGGTTCCAAGGCGTTGATCTGCTCAACAATCGGGCGTAACTTATTAAGCTCCCGCTCGTTCTTGCTGCCAAAAACCTTTTTGAGTAAACTTCCGATCATTTTTCTAAATACTTCCTTTATATCGGTTAGAGCCGTTCACAGATTTCTTCTGTGACGGTCGAATCTTTGTCATCCGCAATAGTGAGAACTTAGCTCGCTTCGCTCACAACGCTCACAATTGGAATAATGGAAAGCTGGAACAATGGAATAAGGGGCACCAAAGGATTTTTGTATCAGTTTAGATTTTTTATCCTGGTTCCGATGCTCTGCGTCGGTATCCTGGTTCCGATGCTCTGCGTCGGAACCTCTTTTTTCTTGTACATCATTCCACTGTTCCATCATTTAATCATTCCCTAATCGAGGCTGCAACAGAGCAAATAAATAGCTATAATCTCAATGGGTTATAGAAGTTCCGAGTACACAATTATTTTTATTTTTGTAACTACCCGGGGGGCCGGGTTCAGGGCTGACAGTTGGTTGCCTTGCGCTCATCGTATTTCTTGAGATGTAACTATCGAGCCGTTCTTTATGCAAAGGAGTATTAATCATACAAAGCTAAATATTCATTCGTTTAACTGTGAACCACGGAACGTTGAACCTGAATAGTTACTGATCTTTTTGACTTAATCGGGTAACACCACTCCGCCGCGACTTTGCCGACTTTTTATAATTATATTCCTTTCTTGGCTTAATTGCAAGACCAAGCCGGGGAATAACGGGATCCTTCAGTCCTCAGGTCGAGTTTCAAACCAACAAGCGAATTTGCAAGTGTTGGAGTTTTTCCGGGAGTTTAATTAAGGATATACCTCAGGGGATTAACAGGGATGCCGTTTAGATGGACCTCATAGTGGAGGTGTGGGCCGGTACTTCGACCGGTGTTTCCGAGCAGGGCGATCTTTTGGCCGCGTTTGACCCGGATGCCGGGTTTTACCAGCCATTTTTTCAGGTGTCCATACCTTGTAACCATGCCATGTCCATGGTCGATGACAAGGAGCTTGCCGAGCCCGCCTTTTCTGCCTGTAAATGTAACCACGCCGTCTGCCGGTGCGATGATCGGAGCCCCTTCTCGCGCGGCGATGTCAATTCCTCTGTGAAACTCCCTCAAGCCCGTGAAAGGGGATATACGATACCCAAACGAAGAAGACAGCCACCCTCTGGCCGGCCGGATAGCCGGGGTTGAGGCAAGTAATGATTTTCGATCCTGCAGGTAGCTGAGAAGCTCCTCAAATGACTGTTTTTCAACCAGGCAGAGCTCTTGCAAATTTTCGGTCTGGGCATGCATTTGGCGAATAAGGCTGCTGTGGTTTTCAGTAAGTGAAGCAGGAAGGTTTAAATCCTCCGGTATGGGACCGCCTATTCCAAACAAAGCATCACGCCATGCAGGTTCTTCGAGGTTGGCAACAATTCTTATCTTCTTTTCAAACTGTTGCAAAGCCATCATGTTGGAATTTAGTTTCCGGATTTTTCTTGCGAAGGCTTGAATCTGTCCCCGCTGTGCGGCCACTTCGCGTTCAAGAAGACGAGTGGCAGGCACAGTCTTTTTCAAATTCAGATACTTATGAAGCAGGATGGTGACGCCGCCAAGGCCGAGAAAGAAAAAGCAGGCCATAAAAGCAATAAAAGCCCTGGAGAACTTCAACTGCCTAACCCTGGAAGTGTTCCCGGGGATTATCACAACGGTTACCTGGCTGCTTGGCAAGCTTCGCTCCTCTCTTAAGGGTGAGGGATAATGAAAAGCAGACAGCCTTTAAAAACTCTGATTTTCTATCATACCAGGCGGAGTTCTGTCAACCCTTTCAAGGCATTTTCTCAAGCTGTATTTACGGGTATCACTGTAGCTCTTTTCAAACCCGTATTCCGTAAAACCACATTTTGGCCTTGTAAGTGTCTGAAATCATTATGTGCTATTCGTCAAAATCTATGGGCTACAATTTCTAGTAAAGTGGAAATATATCATTGTTTCAATAGCTTACAATTCTACTTTCCGGAATACGGGTTTTATCCTGGTTCCGATGCTCTGCGTCGGAACCTCTCTTTTCTTGTACATCATTCCACTGTTCCATCATTTAATTATTCCCTGAGCAAGTTTGCAATAGGGCTAATAAATATCTATGATGTCAATGGGTTATAGAAATTCCGAGACATATACTTAAAGTATCATAGTGCACCTTGAAATATGTTTGCCCAACGCTTGTCAAGAATCCGTTCCTGCAATATTAAGGTTAGAAACTCTCAGCGTTGGTGATCCGAACTGGCCGTAAAACCTGAGATCGTTACCAATTGCATCTACATTTTTAAACAGATCGATCAGGTTTCCGGAAATGGCGAATCCTTTTACCGGGAATACAGTCTCGCCGCGTTCGATCCACAAGCCCGTTGCCCCTACTGAAAAGTCTCCGGATATCGGGTCCGCCGTGTGAAGCCCCATGATGTCTGTGACAAGGACGCCCTTATCTACATCGGAAATTAGCTTGGCCGGATCAACTGAGCATGGCCGGATATAAAGGTTTGTGGCCTGTACCGACGGTGCAGAATCAATCCCCTGCCGACCTGCGTTGCCTGTAGAGACCAGCCCCTCTTTGTTGGCGGTATACTGGTCGTAAAGAAAGCCCTTGAGAATGCCTCCAGAGACCAGAAGATTCCGCCGGTGGAGAGAACCTTCATCGTCAAAAGGGCTTGATGCAATACCGGCTGGATAAAGTCCGTCGTCCAAAATCGTTACATGCGGCGAAAAAACTTCCTCTTTTAGGCGGCCAACGAGCATTGATTTACCTTTTTGAATGTTATCGGCCATAAACGATGCAGAGAGCACCTTCAACACATCGGATGCCACCTGTGGAGGGAAAATCGCAGGCACCTGTGTGCTGCGTACAGGTCTGGCACCCAGCATGCTGACAGCCCTGCCGGCAGCCGTGCGACCGATCGACTCAAGGTCCAGGCTACGGAAAAAAGGTGAAAACCCATAATCCCAGCCAATTTCAGCATTTTTTCCTTCCTCGGCGACTACGAGAATACTCCCCGAAACAAGTGTTTTTTCATAACGGAGCTTGAGTCCGGTATGGTTCAAAATGGTCACTCTGCCGGTGGTTTCAACATAAGCCGCCTTTCGGACCTTCTTTATGCGAGGGTCACTCGATCTTGCTGCGGCTTCAAGTCTTCTTGCTCCATTGATCTTATCCTTGATCGGGATACTTTCGAGGCGGTGATCAAATTGCTGAAGTCGTGGCATGGTTTCTGTCGGAGGCGGCGGGAATCCAACGAATGGATCAGGGTCAGATTCAGAGGCTGCCTGTACCACTCGATCGACCAGGGCAAAAACAACTGCCGGAGATAAATCCGTGCAGAAGCCGAACCCGAGCCTGTGGTCCTTTAGTGCCCTGATACTGAGACCTGTATTTTCGGCTGCCACAAAGACATCAAGGACGCCATCCTTGATTTCGATGGTGAGCCCTGCCGAAGATGCTGAAAAGAGTTCATAAGCATCCAGACCCATGTGAGCAAGTCTGGCGGCGATCGAATCAATAATCGGGTTGATATCGCTTATCATGAGTTCTCGTTTCAAAGAATCCTTAACATTGCGGTCTCGTCGCAGTTTGGAAACTTGACGCACCTGACGCATTCCGCCCACACCTTGTGCGGGAGGGAGCTTTTATCGATTACGTGAAATCCATGTTTGTCAAAAAAATCGGGCCGGTATGTCAATGTGAAAACACGCCGGATCCCGAGCTGGGGGGCCTCAGCCAACGCCTCGGCCACAAGAGCAGAACCTATCCCCCGTCGCTGATGCCTCTCATCAACCGCAAGTGAGCGTATCTCTGCGAGATCCTCCCAGCAAACATGAAGTGCACAAATGCCGATAATCGGAGCGCCTGCCTTTTCCTTAAAGACGCTGAAATCGCGTACGGCATCATAGAGGTCACTCAGAGAGCGGGCCAGGAGTTCCCCCCGGTCTGCATATCTTTTCAGGAGTTGATAGATCGCCGGCACATCCTGGACAGTCGCTTTTCTAATCATGATCACCCAATTTAGAAGATTCTGTCAAATCATGTTCGTTCGTTGGCGCAGTCCTTTTGATGTTTCTCCTGGATATAAGAAGGTAATACAAGATTAGTATCGGGTACGGCAAGAAGGCTTGAGCGAAATCACCCGCAAACAGAGCGTAAGTAGAATAACAAACGCAAGCCAAGATAACCAGGATCTGCACCCAGACGACGATGCGCAACATCGAGTTTTCGCTCATTATTTCAGAAAGTGTCACTACTAAACTGGCCGTTGCCCAAACAAAAATTCCTTTGAGCGGTCATTAAAACGTTTCTTTGCTAACAAATCTTGGCGAAGCGGAAGATCAGCGATGTCAACTGTTTGAGCCCGTAGGGCGAGTTTTGACATCGCCTGTAGCAAGCCTTAGATTTGTCAAACAACGTTTTAGACCAAGCGAAAAGGGATTTGGGCAACGAACCCTGAACCACGGAACTTTGAACCTGAGTAATTTGCTTATATTACAAATGAGGTTAAAAAGCCACTACTTTGAAGTTTGGACCACAATTCCATGGTCTCAATATGGGTAACACTTTAGCTCTTTTAAAAAACAGACATACGGAGCGGACAGGCCATCCGATTGGAGACCGTCTCAAACTCGAGCCTAACTGAGCGTAAAGAAAAAACAGCGCTTAGAACTTCAAATAACATCCATTCGCTCACAATATCAGTTATCGTCAAGGGCGAATATCCAGGATACTGTTTTTTCTCAACGCTCAGTAA